>JAIMAL010000001.1 GCA_023511995.1 Burkholderiales bacterium | reverse complement strand
GTTGATGGGGCAAAATGCTCGCACATTCTGACCCACCTACCCGTTAATCAAAATTGCACTTCAAACTTGAATCCGCGGAACACGTTCAACAAATCCGGGGCGGATTATAGCAAAGTCCCGCCCCCCGCCGTCCAGGGTATAATCCCCCGGGAACTTTCCCCGCCGGGGGAAACCTAATACACCGACTTGCTTTGGGGGCGACCCGGTTTCGACGTGGGTTGCGAAGCAGTCAGGGCATACCGAGGGTCGGAGTACCTCGTTAATCCAGCCGAATCAAAGATAGTCGCCAACGACGAATCTTACGCTCTGGCCGCTTGAGGCCAGACGCTGCACCGGTCGGCCTGCGGGCCGGGCTGGGTAAAACCAGCAGCAGCGTCATAAACAGCAGGAAGTAAGCCCGGTCCACGCCGCGGGGACCGGGACGAAAATCCAGCGGATCGCCCGCAACCAGCCTGCCCGTCGGCGGGGTGCGGGTCAAAGCAAAAGACGAGGCTAAGTATGTAGAACTGGCTGTAGAGGACTCACGGACGCGGGTTCAATTCCCGCCGCCTCCACCACATACCATTCCGTAGCCTTCCGCCAACATCCGGAACCCCCTTCCAAGCCCGCGAAAATGCGGGCTTTTTTGTTCGCTGCCGTCCGAACTGTTCCGTTGCCATCCGCGAATTTTAGGGGTAGATTTTGGGGTATCTCGCCCCCCTTTGGGGTATCTGCCCGCGAGGAATCGAACAATGGCACGCAAAGCGACCCCATTGACCGACGCCGCGATCCGCAACGCGAAGCCGGCGGAAAAGACCCGGAAGCTGTTCGACGGCGGCGGGCTGTATTTGGAAATCACCCCATCCGGCGGGAAGCTGTGGCGCTTCAAATACCAGTTCGCCGGCAAGGCAAAGCTGCTCGCCGTGGGGCGATGGCCCGAGACTTCGCTATCCGCTGCGCGCCGGAATCGTGAGGAAGCGCGCGAACTGCTCGCCAGAGGCATCGACCCCGGCGAAGCGCGCAAGACCGAGAAGCTGCGCCAGAAAGCGCTGGCGGAGAACACCTTTGAAGCCGTAGCCCGAGAGTGGGACAAACGCTATCTCTCAACCCGCGCCGCGTCCCATCGGGACAAGGTGATACGCCGGTTGGAGGTGTATGTCTTTCCCTACCTGGGCCGCCGGCCGGTGTCTGACATCACGGCGCCGGAGATTCTCGCCTGTGTGCGGCGCATCGAGGCGGCAAACAAACTGGAGACTGCCCACCGCGCCCTGCAAGCCGTCGGCCAGGTGATCCGCTTCGCCATCGCCAACGGGCTGGCGGAAAGCGATCCGACCCCTGCCTTGCGCGGCGCACTGCCGCCGGTATCCCCTCGCCACATGGCCGCGCCGACAGACCCGGCGCGGGTAGGCGAGATTCTGCGCGCGCTGGACGCCTTCCAGGGTTCGCCCATCGTGGCGGCGGCAATCCGGCTGCTGCCGCTTGTCTTCTGCCGCCCTGGGGAGCTAATCACCATGCGCTGGGCCGATGTTGATTTGGAAGCCGCCGAGTGGCGTTACACCGTAACGAAGACCAAGGCCGAGCACTTGGTGCCTTTGAGTCGGCAGGCAATCGCAATCCTGCGTGATCTATTCCCGCTGACTGGTCATTTGCCGGGTGGCTGGGTTTTTCCGGGCGGACGAAGCCCGATGCAGCACCTTTCGAACGCGGCGATCAATGCCGCTTACCGGCGCCTGGGCATCGATACCAGAGAGGAACTGACGGGGCACGGCTGGCGGGCCGTGGCACGCACGCTGTTGCATGAGAAGCTGGGGTTCCCCGCCGAGGCCATCGAGCACCAACTGGCGCACCGAGTGCCTGACGCCTTGGGCAAGGCTTACAACCGAACGAAGTTTGCCGAGGTGCGCCGCAAGATGATGCAGGCATGGGCCGACTATCTCGACCGGCTGCGCGATGGGGCGGAGATTGTGCCGCTGAGGAAAAGCCTGTGACGCCGCAGCGCTACCAGACAATGGCGGCTGGACAGGCAATAGCAAAAAAGGCATACTATGAACCAATGGCATGTTTGGTTGCACCCGCTGGCTGCGAGCGAGCTTGACGCCCTGCCACCCGACTTGAGGGCGCGGTTTTGGCACATTGTCGAGCTTGTCGAGGCTTTCGGGCCGATGAAAATTGGGATGCCGCATATCCGCCCGCTGGAAAGCAAGCTGTGGGAGATGCGCATGCAAGGAAGAGACGGCAACGCGCGTGCCATCTATTTTGCAGACACTGGCCGGCGGCTGCTGGTCTTGCATGTCTTTACGAAGAAGACGAGAAAGACGCCGCGCGCCGCACTGGAAACGGCGCGCCGTCGCAAGGAGGAACTGGAATGAAACCGATACCGGCAAAGAAACTGATTGAGCAATGGAAGCGCGACCCGCAAGTGTTGGCCGAATACGAGGCGCAAGAAGCTGAATTCGCCATCGCGCGCGAACTGATTGCCGCCCGTATCCGCGCCGGACTGTCGCAAAGCGAAGTTGCCGAGCGCATGGGCACTACGCAAAGCGTGATAGCGCGGCTGGAAAGCGGCAAGCGGCTGCCATCCATGCGCACCGTGGAACGCTTCGCCAAAGCCGTGGGCGGGCGTGCCGTGCTGCGCATCGAGCAATCCATGCGCTGATACTGACAGAGTTTTGCCGCGCCTAGCCCGACGGGGCGAAAACCGGGGCACCCTTACCCGGCTGGCGCGGCATCCGAACATCAAGGGTTTGCGTGAAGGGGCGCAATGATGGACAGCAACGACAATCTGCAAAGCCGTCTGGATAGGATCAGACAGTGGAAAATCTTTGATATTGATTGGGCGCATTGGCGCAACATGGTCGTGGGGAGCATTGAAGATTTGTGCGCCCTCTCTGTGGGCGTTGATCCCGAATCCCCAGTTGCGCGCCTCCTGTTCGTGACGGAGCTGCTATTGCCGTCCCGGCAGAAAGAAACCGCCTACGAGAATATTGTGGAATGGATTAAGCGGGTGCGCGTGGCGAAGCGTCATGTTGCAGTTGGATTGCTGCCCATTGTGCAAACTGCCGCGCCCCCCGGCGAGCATGATCCCGATAAAGAGGCACAGAATAATCCTCACAAAATCTTTGTGAGGATTGCCGACTTCGTAGCCTGGGCGACTTCGCTACCTGACCCCTGGGAACTGCCAGAAGAAATGAAGCGCATGGGGTCGCATCCCGAAGAGCAAAAGAAATGGACGCCCGAAAAGCTGGCCGAGCTTCGGGCCTTTCGGGACGAGCACGGCACAAAAGCCGCCGCCAAAAAATTCGGAATCTCGGAAGCGAGAGTCCGTCAGCTGTTGCCAAAGGAACCGCCCTCGCAAATCGCATCTGCCTTGCTGATGCCAGAAAAGCGCACGATGCGCAGGCGTAAGGCCTAACGCCCACCACCTAACGCCCCTGCCAAAGCCTTGATTCCATGCGGGTTTGCCGCATGGCGGGGCGATATGTTGACCGCAAGCCCCCTTGCGGCCCCAATATCCAGAGCCATGCAGGAATTTCCCTGTGTTCGCAAGGAGAACCAAGCATGGCTATGGAGCAAACCGTCATCCTTCGTTTGCCTGAGCTGCGCAAGCGCATTGGCTTGAGCCGGTCGAGCATTTACGCACTTGTGAGGCAGGGGAAGTTTCCCCGCCCAATCTCTTTGTCTGCGCGCGCTGTAGGCTGGAGCCTGGCCGAGGTAGAGCAATGGCTGGCTGAGCGCGCCGCCAATCGCGTGAAAGCCTGAGGAGGGCTCGCCATGCTGCCAAATAAAAACGCCGCTCCCGGCTGGCACCAGGAAGCGGCGGAAGTCTCAACAACGCGCGATATTCTCCCACACTTTGCCGCCGCGATGCAATCGGCCGGCATCACCCCGCCCGGTGAGATTATCCCCGATGGGCGATTGCATCGGTTTTCAAGCAACGGCGAGCGCGGCGACGATGCCGGCTGGTATGTGCTCCACGCCGACGGCATCCCAGCCGGCGCATTCGGCGACTGGCGGAGCGGCATTTCTGGGGGATGGCGCGCCGATCTGGGCCGCCGCTTGACCCCGGCAGAGGAAGCCGAAGCCCGCCGCCGCATCGAGAAGGCGAAGGCCGAGGCCGAAGCCGAGCGGCAGAGACGGGCAAAACGCGCCGCTGCCTTGGCCGCCGCCATCTGGAAGGCGGCATCCCCTGCCAGTCCAGACCATCCCTATCTGAAGCGCAAGGGCGTTGCACCCACCGTAACCCTGCGCGCATTGCATGCGACGGAATTCACCCGCCACGCCGGGTATGCGCCCCAAGCACGCGGCGAGACGCTGGAGGGGGTGCTGCTCATTGCGCCGGTGAAAGGGCACGAGCATAACCCGGCGACATTGGAACTGATCGATGAGCAAGGGCGCAAGGCGGCGCTGGCCGGTGGCATCAAGGCCGTCGGGTATTGGGCAACCGGCCCGCTGCCATCATCTGGCCGGGCAGTGCTCGCCGAAGGGATAGCAACGGCTTTGAGCATCGCCGCCGCCCTGGGCGAGCCGGTGGCGGCTGCGCTATCGGTTGGGAATCTCAAGGCCGCCGCTGAAACCATCCGCGCCAATCATCCCGGCGTTCAGATTGTGGTCGCCGCAGACTTGGGCGAAGAAGGCCGACCCCATCCCGAAGCGGTCAAGGCCGCCCAAGCGCTGCGCTGCCCCTTGGCTGCCCCGCCTGCCGATCTTGGCAAGGGTGGCGACTTCAACGACCTGCACGCCCGGGATGGGCTGGAGGCGGTGCGCGCATGCATCGAGGCCGCCGCGCCGCCGGTAGGGCCTGCCGTGAGCGAAGCCGCCATGCTGCGGGACGTGATCCTGACCAGGGCGTCCGACATTGAACCCGAGCCGATAACCTGGCTGTGGCATGGCTGGCTGGCGGCGGGCAAGATGCACATCCTGGCGGGCGCACCAGGCACTGGCAAAACGACGATTGCCTTGTCACTGGCCGCAACGATAACGAGCGGTGGGCGTTGGCCGGATGGCACCCGGGCGGAGCCTGGGAACGTCACAATCTGGAGCGGCGAAGACGATCCCGCCGACACCTTGATTCCGCGCCTGGCGCTGATGGGCGCTGATCTGAGCCGGGTTTTCTTCGTGGGCGATGTTTTGGAAGGCGGCGAGCGGCGCGCGTTTGACCCGGCGCACGACATCGAGCCGTTGCGCCGAAAGCTGGCTGACGTTGGAAACGTCCGGCTGCTGATCGTAGACCCCATTGTTTCCGCCGTGGCCGGCGATTCGCACCGAAACGCCGAGACGAGGCGCGGGTTGCAACCCCTGGCCGATCTTGCACGGGCTGCCCGCTGCGCGCTGCTGGGCATCACGCATTTCACCAAAGGAACCGCCGGGCGCGAGCCGGTGGAACGCCTGAACGGCTCAATCGCCTTTGGCGCGCTGGCGCGCATTGTGATGGTGGCCGCCAAGCGCAAGGAGGAAGGCGAAGACGGGCGCACCGTTCGGGTTTTGTGCCGCGCCAAGGCAAACAATGGGCCTGATGACGGCGGGTTTGAGTATGGGTTGCAGCAGGCCGAACTGAAAACGCACCCCGGCATCTTTGCATCTGGTGTGCTGTGGGGGAACGCCATAGAAGGCGCGGCGCGCGAACTGCTCGCCGAAGCTGAGGCCGACCCCGACAACGAAGGCGGCACCCTGGAGGAGGCAAAGCGGTTTCTTGCCGATCTGCTGGCCGATGGGCCGCTGCCGGTCAAGGCGATCAAAACCGACGCCGACGGCGCCGGGTTTTCCTGGGCGACGATCCGCCGGGCGCAGAAAGCGCTGGGGGTTGAGGCCAGGAAAGAGGGGGGCGCGTTCGGGGGCAAGGGGGCGGTTTGGAAGTGGTATCTGCCACAAGGTGCTCAAGATGCCACAAGGTGCTCAACCCAAAATGTTGAGCATCTTGTGGAAGGGATGAGCATCTTGTGCGAAGCCCCCCCACAAGGTGCTCAAGATGCCACAAGGTGCTCAACAAAAAAAGGTGAGCATCTTGTGGAGGGGTTGAGCATCTTGTGCGAAGACCCCGAAGCGGGCGACCTGGACGAAGGAGAGGCGGAGGTATGAACCCAGCGACCATCATCCGCGAGGCGCAAGCTGACGGTGTGAGGCTGGCGCTTTCCCCTGCTGGCACCATCAAGGTGACCGGCAACAAGGCGGCGCTGAAGCGCTGGCTGCCGGTGATCCGTGAGCGCAAGCCCGACCTGCTCGCCTACCTGTGGGCCGAGATGCTGCGGGAGCACTACGAGGAACGCTCCGGCATTCTTGAGCACGACGGCGGGCTGCCCCGTGCCGAAGCCGAGGCATCTGCCCGTGCTTCAACCGGGCTGCTGGCCCGCAATATGTGCCTGCCGTGGGCTGCCCTGCGGCTGGCCTTCAATGATCCGGCCTTGCCGGATTCCCCCGACCCCGTGAGCAAACCGCCCTACGGCCTGCCCGCGTGGTGCCTGAGCCCTGACCGTAAACCCTGCAAACAAGGAAAACATCATCAAGGAGCATCAACCATGAGCCTGAACTTGTCCGCCGATATGCAAACCTTTGAACTGCCCCCATCTGGAAGCCTGCCCGCCCGCTGCTGTCATGTGATCGACCTTGGCACCCAACCCGTGGAATTCCAGGGCGAGCGTAAGCACGTCCGCAAAATCGCCATTGCATGGCAACTGGACGAGCGCCGGAGCGATGGAACGCCGTTCACCTTGAGCCGCCGTTTCACGGCAAGCGTGCACACAAAGTCCGCCCTGCGCGCCTTCCTTGAGGCGTGGCGTGGCCGCCCCTTTACGCCGGAGGAGCTAGCCGGTTTCAACCTGCGCCGCCTGATCGGTGCGCCCTGCCTGCTCAACATCGTGCACGCCGAGAGAAGCGGCAACACGTTTGCCGAAATCCGATCCATCGCCCCGCTGCCCAAGGGCATGACCCCGCCGCCTGATGTTGCCGATCCGATCATCTTTGATATTGACGACCCCGACACCTGGCCGGCCTTTGACCGGCTGAGCAAACGCCAGCAAGAGGCCATCGAGGCAAGCCCGGAATGGAAAGGCCGTCAAGCCAGGAGCGAACCCGAAGATTGCGACGTTGCCTTTTGAGGGGATGCCATGCTGACCATCGACATTGAAACTATCCCCGGCCAGAGCGACGAGGCCCGCGCCATCGCCCGCGCCGAGACGAAAGCCCCCGGTAACCTGAAAAAGCCCGAGAGCATCGAAGCATGGTGGGCTGAGCACGGCGAAGCCGCCGTAGAAGAAGCATGGCGCAAGCAAGCGCTTGATCCGGCCCTGGGTGAGCTTTGCGCCATCGGGTTTGCCTTCGGCGAAGACTCCCCCGCTGTGTCCGTAGTGCGCCGGCTGGATGAGGCGGAACGCGACTTTCTCAAGCGCGCCATATCGACCATCCACGCCGCGATTGAGATGGATGGCGGCGAATTCTGGCACGAAAGCCGCCGGCCGTTCCTGATCGCCCACAATGCCCCGTTTGACTGCGGATTCCTGCGCGCCCGCTGCTGGGCAAATCGCATCCATCCCCCGCGCTGGCTGCCCAAGCCCGATGCCCGCCTGGGGCGCGACTACGGCGACACCATGCAAGTTTTCGCGGGATACGGCGGCAAGGTGAGCCTGTCCAAGCTGTGCCGCGCCCTGAACATTCCCGACCCGAAACAAGGGGGCGATGGGCGCGACGTGCTGGCGCTGTGGAAGGAAGGCCAGCATGACGCGTTGGCCGCCTATAACCGCGCCGATGTGGAGGCCGTCCGCGCCTGCTGGCTGGTCATGACATTGGCCGCAGATTGCGAGGTAGTTTAATGGGCGGCGGGTGCATCCTTGGGATTGACCCCGGCCTATCCGGCGCGCTGGCATGGCTGCGACCAACCGGCGAGGTGATCGACGTGGCCGACCTGCCCATCCTTGATGAAGGCCCGCGCCGTAAGAGTATCGACGCCGCGCGGCTGGCCGCCCTGCTCAAACACCACCCCATCGCCCGCGCCGCCATTGAGGCCGTGCATGCGAGACCGACCGATAGCAAGGTGAGCGCTTTCACCTTTGGCCGCAATCTTGGCGCACTGGAAGCCGTGGTGTTGGCATCCGGTATCCCCCTTGATCGCGTGCACCCCATCACGTGGCGGCGGTTGGCCGGCCTGCCCGCCGGCGTATCCAAGGAGGCCAGCATCGCCGCCGCTTTGCGCCTGTGTCCATTGGCCCGGCCCTTCCTTGACGGCAAGGCCGCCCGCCATGACCGCGCCGACGCCATCCTGATTGCCCTATGGAGTGCCCGACATGCCCAAAGTGCCAACACGTGATTCCGAGGCCGCGCGGGTCCTTCCTACTCTTTCCCCACGCGGGTAATGCGAACCGCAGACGGCCGGGAGTGTAGCGACTCGAAACATCCTCAACAGACTGGGTTACGCCATGACGACTAGGCTTGACGGTGACAAAACCCCGCTTTCGCCCCTTGGACTCGACCACGCCGAGCTTCGATCTGGCCTGCGCGTGACGCGCGCGCAGTTCGCGCGGATGATGGGCACGAGCCGCCAGGCGGTCACCACGTGGGTGAAGAGCGGCAAAATCACCATTGGAGCCGATGGGCGCCTTGATCCACGGGTGGCCGTTGCGCAGCTGCTCCGCCACTCCGACCCGGCCAGGGTGCGGGCTAAAGTGCTTGCGCCTTTGATTGGGGAGCTGAGCGCCCTGCACCATCGCGTTGCCGAGCTGGAGGCCAAGCTTCAATCTGCGCTGGAGGATGCCGCCTTTCACGAGGGCGCGGCTGCCGAGCTGGAGGCCAAGCTTCAATCTGCGCTGGAGGATGCCGCCTTTCACGAGGGCGCGGCTGCCGAGCTGCTGGCGCAGCAAAAGGCGCTGCTTGGCCACTTGGACGCGGAGCGCGCAGCCCTTTCTGCACTAAGCGGCGGCGAAGTCGTGGCCGCCGTGGAGGGCTGGCTGCGCCGGGCTTGGGAGGAAGGGCGGTTCGATCCATCGAGGCCATTGCTTGGGCAGGGCGCGGAACTGGAAAGCCAGTTCGCCG
Source organism: Burkholderiales bacterium (assembly GCA_023511995.1). Lineage (NCBI taxonomy): Bacteria > Pseudomonadati > Pseudomonadota > Betaproteobacteria > Burkholderiales > Burkholderiales bacterium. Next base: position 274,156 of record JAIMAL010000001.1, on the reverse strand, counting down.
AGGAAGCCGACGCCCGTTTTGCCGAGGCCTTCGGCGATGATCGCGCGCCGCTCATGGACACCGAAGGCCCCATGCCGGGTAACACCGAGGGCAACACTGAACAAACCTTTTTGCGCCCAAGGTATAGCGAGCGCTATTGACCCATGCCGGGTAACACCGAGGGTAACACTGAACAAACCGGCGGTTCGTTTAGCGTGGCGACATCCTACGCCTTGGGCCCGCTGCGCTGCGCAGCAAGAGCCGGCGGGACGAGGCCATCGCGCGGCTGGAGGCCGCCCGGCTGGCGGCGGGGCCATCGTGATCGAGCGCGCCTACCGAGAAAATTTAGGGGTAGATTTGGGGGTAGATTGAAAATCCAGTGCTCACGACAGCGCCAAAATCAATGCCTTGGCGAATTTGTTTGAGGGACGCCGCCACCATTTTCCGCAAACCCCGTGGCCGCACACCTGCGGCCCGGGGTTTTGCTTTGTGGGGACGTCCCTTCGCCACGGGGGCGCGGGGCCTTTGGCCGCCTCCTGTCCCACCTCAGCTCCTTTTCTCTGGGCGTCTGCGCTCGACGAAGAGCACATTGGCGGGGAGAATGCCTTGGGCGGCCTGGCGCTGGCTCAACTTTTTGGCCATTTTCTTCGCCTCGGTGGCCGCCGCGGCCACCGAGCGGTGGGAATCGTACATCCCCGGCAGCACCCGCACGGCACCGATGGTCAGGGCCGAGACGGGATGGAAGACGCGGTTGCCCTGTCGGTCCTCGGCGTTGATGCCCCCCTGCTGCCAATCAGCGGGCCGATAGAACGCCGGCAGAGCAGTGGCGAAGCTGCCAAACAGAGCCGCGACCCGTTTTTCCCAGTCTGGGTCGGCCCACAGCACGATGAAATCATCACCCCCGATGTGTCCGACGAAGTCATCGGGATGGTGGGTGTGCCGCCGCAGGAGCTCCGCCACCATCCGGATCATTTCGTCCCCTTCGACAAACCCGTACACGTCGTTGTAAGCCTTGAAGTGACTGATATCCACGTAGCCGACGACGAAAGGCAGGGAACGCGCGAGGTACTGCTCGATGCGGTCGTTAATGGGCACGCTACCCGGCAGGCCCGTCAGGGGGTTGGCATAACGCGCCGCCTCGAGCTGCACCTCGACGAGGGTGCGCAGGAGAGCCTGGCCGTCCCCATCCCCACATAACGTCCCCCGTCGTCGACGATGACGAAAGGGCAGCCCAGTTCCGTGAGGTCCAGAGTCTGGAAGTAGCGCGTCAGTTCGTGGATCGTGGTCTGTGCCGCGACGATGCGGCCTTTCGCCACGTAATGGCCGCAGGAGCGCCGGCCGAACAGTTCATGGCGGTAGGGCCGGGAAAAATCCTCGAGGAAACGCTGGCGGGCGATGAGACCAATGGGCCGGCGGCCGTCATCCACCACCGGAATGGCGGTCAGACCCGCATCGGTGAGAAAACGCCGGCCGGCTTCAAGGCAGGAGACGGTCGGGCGGATGTCACTCGCCCAGATACGCCGCGCGCACGCGGGGGTCGGCGAGGAGGTTTTGCGCGCTATCGGCCAGGGTGATGCGGCCGCTTTCCATGACATAGCCGCGGCCACAGGTGTGGAGGGCAAGCCAGGCGTTCTGTTCCACGAGGAGAATGGTCACCCCTTCGGCGGCGATGGTGCGGATCACCTCGAAGACTTTCTCCACCATCATGGGTGCAAGCCCCATCGACGGTTCGTCGAGGAGCAGTAGCCTGGGCCGCCCCATCAGGGCGCGGCCGATGGCCAGCATCTGCTGCTCGCCGCCGGAAAGCGTGCCGGCAAGCTGGCGGCGCCGTTCGGCAAGCCGCGGCAGCAGCGCATAGACATGTTCGAGGTCGGCGGCGATCCCTGCCTGGTCGTCGCGATGATAGGCGCCCATCAGCAGGTTCTCGGCGACGGTCAGGCGACTGAACACACCGCGGCCTTCCGGCACCAGGGCAAGCCCCAGCCGGATCAGGGCGTGGGCGGGCAGCCTGTCGAGGCGGGTGTGGCGATAGTGGATTTCCCCCTCGCTGGGGATCATGCGCGCAAGCGCCTTCAGGGTCGAGGTCTTGCCCGCGCCATTCGCCCCGATCAGACAGACCATCTCCCCTTCCTCGACGGCGAAGGAGACGCCCTTGACGGCAGCGATGCCGCCGTAGTGGACGGCGAGATTGGTCACGGTCAGAAGCGCACTCATGCCGCGCCCCCGAGGTAGGCGGCGATGACCTTGGGATCCTTCTGCACCACGGCGGGCACGTCCTCGGCGATTTTTTCACCGTAGTCGAGCACGGCGACACGATCGCAAAGCCCCATCACCAGTTTCACGTCGTGCTCGATCAACAGCACGGTCACGCCATCCTCGCGCAGGCCGGCGATCAACTCCCGCAGGGCTGCCGTCTCGGTGGCGTTCATACCGGCGGCGGGTTCGTCGAGGGCGAGGAGTTTCGGTTCCGTGGCGAGCGCCCGGGCGATTTCCAGGCGGCGCTGCTCGCCGTAGGAAAGATGCCGGGCGAGGTCATGGGCGCGGTGGCCAAGATCCACGTAGTGCAAAAGTTCCTCCGCGCGGCGGCGGATGGCGCGCTCCTCCTCCCGCTGCGCCCGGGTGCGCAGGATGGCACCGAAGACGCCGGCACGGGTGCGCAGATGCCGGCCCACCATCACGTTTTCCAGCGCCGTCATGTTGCCGAAGAGGCGGATGTTCTGGAAGGTGCGGGCGATGCCAGCGGCAGCGACGCGGTGCGGGCTGGACAGGTTAAGCGGCCGGCCATCGAAGCGCACCTCCCCGGCATCGAGCGGATAAAGACCGGTGAGCACGTTGAAGAAGGTAGTCTTGCCGGCGCCGTTGGGGCCGATCAGGCCATAGATTTCACCGCGGCGGATGGTGAGCGAAATGTCCTTGAGCGCCTGCACGCCGCCGAAACGCTTGCTGACATGGCGCGCCTCAAGGAGCACGCTCATCGATCCGCCCCGCTCATCTCCCGCCGGTGGCGCGCTTCCGGCCACAGGCCGGCCGGTCGCAGCCGCATGGTGAGCACCAGGGCCATACCAAAGAGCAGCATGCGCAGCACTTCGGGATCGATCAGCATGCGGCCGAACATCGCGCGTTGCAGGGGCTCCACCGAGTAACGCAAAAGCTCGGGGACGAAGGAAAGCAGCAGCGCGCCGGCGATCACGCCCCAGACATTGCCCATGCCCCCCAGCACCACCATCGCCAGGATCATGATGGATTCGTTGAGCACGAAACTTTCCGGACTGATGAAGCCTTGGATGGCCGCGAACATGCCGCCGGCAATGCCGCCGAAGGAGGCGCCCATGGCGAAGGCGAGCAGCTTGATGTTGCGGGTGTTGATGCCCACCGCCTTGGCAGCGATCTCGTCCTCGCGGATCGCCACCCAGGCGCGGCCGATGCGGGAATCCTGCAGGCGCAGATTGACGATGATGACACCAAGCAGCAACAGCAGGAGGAGGTAGTAATACTTCACCGGGCCGGTGAAGTCGAGGCCGAGAAAGTGGTCGGTGGCGCGGAAATCCAGTCCCCCGATCTTAAGCCCGTCGATGCGCGTGATCCCCTTCGGCCCATTGGTGATGTTGAAGGGCGCCGAGAGATTGTTCATGAAGATGCGCACGATCTCGCCAAAGCCTAGGGTGACGATCGCCAGATAATCGCCGCGCAGGCGTAAAGTCGGCGCGCCCAGCAGGGCGCCGGCGATACAGGCAAACAGGGCGCCTAAGGGCAGAATCACCCAGAAGGGCAGATGCAGGTCGAAGTGCGGCGAGGCGAGCAGCGCCCAGGTATAGGCGCCCACCGCATAGAAGGCGACATAGCCGAGATCGAGCAGCCCCGCCATGCCGACGACGATGTTGAGCCCCAGGGCGAGGAAGACGAAGAGGATGGCCAGGTTGGTGATGCGCACCCAGGCGGTGCCGATCTGGGTCAATACCAGCGGCAGCAGCACGAGCGCCGTGGCCACCAGGATGAGGCCCAGGGTGCGGCGTTTCATGCGCGCTCCGCGACGCGTTCACCCAAAAGCCCCGAGGGGCGGAAGACGAGCACGAGGATCAACACCAGGAAGGCAAACACATCCTGATAGTTGCTGCCGAAGAGCACCAGGTGCCCCTCCGCGCTGCAGCGCTCGGAAAGCATCTGGCCGATGAGGGGCCAGCGGCAGAGATCGGAGACCTCGCTGATGTAACCGGTGCCGAGGGCCTCGACGATGCCGAGGAGCACCCCGCCCAGCATCGCCCCGGCGAGGTTGCCGATACCCCCCAGCACGGCCGCGGAAAACGCTTTGAGGCCCAGGGTGAAGCCCATGGTGTAATGGGCGATGCCGTAATAGGCCCCCACCATCACACCCGCCACCGCGCCCAAGGCCGCACCGATGACGAAGGTGGCGGCGATCACCCGGTCGGCATCGATGCCCATCAGGGCGGCGATGCGCACGTCCTCCGCGGTGGCGCGCATGGCCACGCCGAACTTCGTGCGATAGACGAACCAGGTGAGGCCGCCCATGAGCACCCAGGCGAGGAGAATGATGATGATCTGCACCGTGCTGATCGCTGCCCCGCCCAGGGTGAAGCTCGTGTTTTCAATGATCTGGGGAAAGGCGAGGGGATCGCGTCCCCAGATGAGGAGCGCGATGTGCTGCAGAATGATGGACATGCCGATGGCGGTGATCAAAGGTGCGAGCCGGGGTGCATGGCGCAGGGGTCGGTAAGCGAGGCGCTCCAGCAGATAGCCGATGGCCATGCAGACAGGAATCGCGGCGATGACGCCGCAAACGACGATGAACGCGGGAGGCAGGTTGGCACCCAGGAGCGCCATGATCACCGTGAAGGCGACCATGGCCCCGATCATCACCACCTCGCCATGGGCGAAATTGATCAACTGGATCACGCCATAGACCATGGTGTAACCCAGGGCGACGATGGCATAGACGCTGCCGGTGGTCAGGCCGTTGATGAGCTGTTGCAGGAGGATGTCCACGGCCGCGTATTATAAAGGAGCCGCAGCCACGGCACCGCCGGGTTTCCACCAAGGTAAAGCCGATCGGTGCCGCAGCGCCCGGACGAAGAGTCTTATTTTGCGGCGGACCTAACAGCGTATTCGTCGAGGGTCAGCGACTTGTCGCCTTTGATGATGGCCAGTGGCGTGACCTTGCCGCCCTTCATGGTGAAGATGGTCATCTCGGCGTCCTTGCGGTCGCCTTTTTCGTCGAATTCGATGTGGCCGGAGGCGCCGTCGTAGCGGATGGCGGCAAGCACCGGCAGGTATTTGGCCGGATCGGGGGAATCGGCCTGCTTCATCGCCTCGATCAGCAGCCACGTGGCATCGTAAGTGAAGGGCGAATAGAGGATGGGGGCCATGTTGAAGCGGGCCTTGTAGGCGTCGAGGAACTTTTTGCCCGCCGCCTGCACGGGGATGCCGGCCTGGGAGCAGATCAGCCCTTCGGCGGCAGGGCCCGCAAGTTCCGCCATCTTGTCGGTGCAGGCGCCATCACCGAAGCCGAAGGTGGCCTCGATCTTTAGCTCCCGCGCCTGCTTGATGAGCGGCCCGGCGGTGGCATCCATGCCGCCATAGAAGACGACATCGGGCTTCTTGCCCTTGATCTTGGTCAGCACCGCTTTCCAGTCCACCGTCTTGTCGGTGCCCTTCTCCCGCGGCAGCACCATCACGCCGGCGGCCTTGAGGGTTTTCTCCACCTCGTTGGCCAGGCCCTCGCCATAGGCGGTGGCATCGTCGATCACCGCCGCGACCTTGGGTTTCACCGTGGCCAGCAGATAATTGGCCACCGCCGGGCCCTGCTGGTCATCACGGCCGACAACGCGGAAGACATTTTTGAACCCCTGCTCCGTGAGCGCCGGATTGGTCGCCGAGCCGGAGATCATGGGAATGCCGGCCTGGTTGTAGATCGCCGAAGCAGGGATGGTGGTCCCGGAGTTGAGGTGGCCCACCACCCCGGCGACCTTCGCATCCACCAGCTTCTGCGCCACCGTGTTGCCGATCTTGGGATCGGCCTGATCGTCCTCGGCGACAAGCTCAAACCTGACCGGCGCGCCGCCCAGCCGGATGCCGGCGGCGTTGGCTTCCTCCACCGCCAGACGCGCACCGTTCTCGTTGTCCTTGCCCAGGTGGGCGATGCCACCGGTCAGCGGCCCGACATGGCCGATTTTCACGGTGAGGGTCTGGGGCGCAGCCGGTTGGGCGGCGGGTTTGGCGGCTTCCTCCTCTTTCCTGCCGCAGCCAAAGAGCGCCACGGCAACGGCAAGGGAGGCAAGGCAGGCTTTCGCAGAAACGTGCATGGAGGGCTCCCTCTGGTTGTCAGGTTTTTCGGTTGCCAATCAATTAATATACCCCTTGCCGCCCGTTTCTCAAACGCGGCAGAGGGGGCCCCCTGGCGCCTTCTCCCGGGGCAAGGGCCGCTGAAGGACCCGCCCCCGCTCCTTACGCCAGGGCGATGATGAGGTAGAGGAGATAAAGCGAGCCGTTGACCCCGAGATGCCACAGACGCAACTGGCCGCGGGTGAGCATCAGCCGCAACCAGAGCGCGGCGCCGAAGGTAATCAGCACCCCCGCCAGCACGGCACGATCCGGCCCCCAGGGGGTGAGGGTGATACCGATGGCGGGCAAAAGCGTGCCCTGAAACACCATGGCGCCGGTGATGTTGCCAAAGGCCAGGGTGTCCTTGTGGCGCCGGATCCAGAGGATGCTGTTCACCTTTTCCGGCAATTCGGTGGCCACCGGAATGATGAGCAGGGAAAGGAGCAGGGGCGAGATGCCCATGAGGCGCGAAGCCTCCTCCACACCATGGATGAACCCCTTGGCACCGCCCACCAGAAGGACGAGGCCAAGGGCGAGCTGGAAGAGGATGGTCACCATGTGCTCCGGCAGCCCCAGCCGGGCAAGGAACATCTTTTCGTGGGCCTCGGTGCCGTGACCATTTTCCACCAGCTGGGCCGAGGCGCGGAAGGTAAGCATCAGATAGATGAAATAGAGGGTGACCAGGCCGGCCGCCATGGTCCCCCGGACAATGGCCTCCTCGGGGGGCAAGAAGAGAGCGATCGCGGCAAAACCAAAGGCGAGAAGAAACGTGTTGAGGTCGCGCATCAGCCCCGAGCGCTCCGGGGTGAGACGGCCCTTGAGCCCGCGGCGTTTCAAAACCGCCAGGCCCATGAGAAAGAGGGAAAGGGTGGAGAGCATGAGGGGGGCGCCGAGGATCGCACCCACCCCGATTTGCTCGTTCACCGCCTGATTGGCAGTGCCGGCGAAGATGGCCAGAAGCGGCACCAGGGTTTCCGGCAGCGCGGTGCCCACCGCGGCGAACACCGAGCCGGTGACCCCTTCGGAGATGCGCAATTTTTCCCCGAGATGCTCCAGGGCATTGGTGAAAATCTCCGCGGCGACGAGGATGACGATAAGGGCAAGGAAAAGCTGGACAAAAACCATGGCGGCCACCGGTGGACAAAGCCGCGATTATCCCAGATTTTGCGTGACCTCCTCCCATCGCCCCTTCCCTGCTTCCCCTCTCTTGAAGCCAAGTCAAAGACGCGCTGGCCGCCGGCAGCCAAAATCTGGGATGATAGTGGTGTATGCTGCGCCCCCTCACGGAATTCGACTATCACCACACCCTGGCCGCCACACCGGGCATCAGTCTCGTGCTCTTTACGAGCCCCACCTGTGGCGCCTGCCGGGTGGCGGAGCAACACCTTGCCTGCGCCGCGGCGGAACTGGGCTGTACCTGCTTCCGCGTCGATGTGCAGGAAGCCACGGGGCTTGCCCGCGCCTTCGACATCTTCCACCTGCCCACCCTGTTTCTCTACCGCGACGGGCGTTTCCATGCGCTGCTCAGCAGCCTCCTCACCGGCGCAAGCCTGCGCCGGGCGGTGGACGAGGCGCTGGCCGGCCTCCCGGAGGAGGAGCCGTGAAGAATTTCGTCATCGACGAAACCGGCTGGGTGGAGGGGGTCTGCCGGGTGCCTTCCCCCAATTTCGATGCGCGGCCGGAAAACGAGGTGGTGAGCCTCATCGTCATCCACAACATCAGCCTGCCCCCAGGGGAATACGGCGGCCCTGGCATTCTGGAACTTTTCACCAACCGCCTCGACCCGGATGCCCATCCTGCCTATGCACCCCTGCGGGGGCTGCGCGTGTCGGCGCATTTCCTCATCCGGCGCGGAGGGGAACTGATCCAGTTCGTCTCCACCCACGACCGCGCCTGGCACGCAGGGGTGTCCTGCTTCCGCGGGCGGGAACGCTGCAATGATTTCTCCATCGGCATCGAGCTGGAAGGCACCGATTTCGAACCTTTCACCTTGGCCCAGTACGAAACCCTCGACGGGCTGCTGCGGGCCTGCGCCAAAGCCCACCCCATCACCGACATCACCGGCCACGCCCACATCGCCCCCCAACGCAAGACCGATCCGGGACCCTTTTTCGACTGGTCCCGCCTGCCCTCCTCCTTCCGCATTGTGAAATCGTGATTTGAACCTTGCAAAATCGCCGCGCTGTGCTAAACGGAAAGAATCTGGGCTCCGCTCTGGAGCGCCAGGCAAAACAATCAGGAGGCAACATGAACATCACCAGGCGCCAGTTCTTCCGGATCTGCGCGGCGGGGGTGGGCAGCGGCAGCATTGCCGCTCTGGGCTTCGCCCCCGGCAACGCCCTTGCCGAGGTCCGTGAGTTTAAGCTCACCCGGGCCACGGAAACCCGCAACACCTGCCCCTACTGCTCGGTAAGCTGTGGGGTGCTCATCTACACCCTGGGCGATAAAGCCAAGAATGCCCACGGAGCGGTCATCCACATCGAGGGGGACCCGGACCATCCCGTCAACCGCGGCACCCTCTGCCCCAAGGGCGCCGGTCTGCTCGACTTCGTGCGCAGCGAAAACCGGCTGCTTTATCCCGAATACCGCGCCCCGGGCAGCCGGGAATGGAAGCGCATCTCCTGGGATGAGGCTTTCAGCCGCATCGCCCGCCTGATGAAGGACGACCGCGACAAGAACTTCATCGAGAAGAACGCCGACGGGCAGACCGTCAACCGGTGGCTGACCACGGGCTTCCTCGCCTCCAGCGCGGCGTCCAACGAAACCGGCTGGCTGTCGGTCAAGTTCGCCCGCAGCCTCGGCATCGTTGCCCTCGATACGCAGGCACGCATCTGACACGCGCCAACGGTGGCAAGTCTTGCCCCGACGTTTGGGCGCGGTGCGATGACCAATCACTGGGTCGACATCAAGAATGCCGACCTCATCCTGATCATGGGCGGTAATGCCGCCGAGGCGCACCCCTGTGGTTTCAAATGGGTGACGGAAGCCAAGGCGAAACGTGGCGCCAAGCTGGTGGTGGTGGACCCCCGCTTCACCCGCTCGGCCGCGGTGGCGGATTTCTATGCGCCCATCCGCCCCGGCTCGGACATCGCCTTCCTGGGCGGGGTCATCAACTACCTCTTGAGCCACGACAAAATCCACCACGATTACGTCAAGCACTACACCAATGCGTCCTATCTGGTGCGGGAGGACTTCGACTTCAAGGACGGCCTCTTCTCCGGCTACGACGCGGAAAAACGCACCTACAACCGGGATAGCTGGGACTATGCCCTGGGCGCGGACGGCTATGTGCAGGTGGATGAGACCCTGCAGCATCCCCGTTGCGTCTACCAGCTCATGAAGAAGCACTTCGAGCGCTACACGCCGGACATGGTGAGCCGGGTGTGTGGCACGCCGAAGGAGGACTTCCTCAAGATCTGCGAGCTCATCGCCAGCACCAGCACGCCCGACCGGGTGATGACCATTCTCTACGCCCTGGGTTGGACGCAGCATTCCAAGGGCTCCCAGATCATCCGCGCCATGGCCATGATCCAGCTTCTGCTGGGCAACATCGGCCGTCCCGGCGGTGGCGTGAACGCGCTGCGGGGCCATGCCAACGTGCAGGGCATCACCGACATGAACCTGGTCACCAACGTGATGCCGGGTTATCTGCGGCTGCCCGCGGACAAGGAGCAGGAGTTCAAGGCCTTCCTCGAGGCACGCGCCCTCAAGCCGCTGCGGCCCAACCAGATGAGCTACTGGCAGAACTTTCCCAAGTTCTGGGTTTCTTTGGCCAAGGCCTTCTACGGCAATGCGGCGACCAAGGAGAACGACTTCGCCTACCAGTGGTTCCCCAAGATCGACAAGCCCTACGACGTGCTGCACATGTTTGAACGCATGCACAACGGGCAGATGAACGGCCTCATCGTCCAGGGCTTCAACCCCCTGGCCGCCGTCTCCTGCGTGCAGAAGGTGCAGGAAAGCCTGGCCAAGCTCAAGTATCTGGTGGTCATCGATCCCCTGGCGACGGAGACGTCCGAATTCTGGCGCGACTATGGCGAATACCACGAGGTCGATCCGGCCAAGATTCAGACCGAAGTCTTCCGCCTGCCGGCCGCCTGTTTCGCCGAGGATACCGGCTCCTTCACCAATTCCGGGCGATTGCTGCAATGGCACTGGAAGGCGGTGGAACCGCCAGGCGAGGCGAAAAGCGACACCGCCATCATCGCCGGCATCTTCACCCGTCTGCGCGAGCTCTACCGCAAGGAAGGCGGTACCTTTGCCGATCCCATCCTCAACCTGAGCTGGGCCTACGCGAAAGCGGATGACCCCTCACCGGAAGAGCTGGCCAGGGAGTTTTCCGGCAAGGCCCTTGCCGATGTGGTGGACCCCAAGGACCCCACCAAGGTGCTGGCCAAGGCCGGGGAACAACTGGCGGGCTTCGCCCAGTTGCGGGACGACGGTTCCACCAGCTGCGGCAACTGGCTCTATTGCGGGGCGTGGTCACAGGCGGGCAACCTCATGGCGCGGCGGGACAACAGCGATCCTTCGGGCCTGGGCTTTTACCTCAACTGGGGTTTTGCCTGGCCGGCGAACCGGCGCATCCTCTACAACCGCGCCAATGCCGACCCCGCCGGCAAACCCTGGGATCCCAAGCGCAAGACCATCGCCTGGGATGGCACGAAGTGGAGCGGCTTCGATGTGCCGGACATGCGGCCTGACGCCGCCCCGGAGGAGAACGTGGGGCCCTTCATCATGAATCCGGAAGGCGTGGGCCGTCTGTTCGCTCTCAAGGGCATGGCCGAGGGTCCTTTCCCCGAGCACTACGAACCCTTCGAGACCCCGCTGGCTGCCAACCCCTTCCATCCCAACAACCCGCAGGTGGTGAGCAATCCGGCAGCCCGCATCTTCAAGTACGACCGGGAGCGGCTGGGCAAGGCCGACAAGTTCCCGTACGTGGGCACCACCTACCGCCTCACCGAACACCAGCACTACTGGACGAAGAGCGTGCGGTTGAACAGCATCGTCCAGCCCTCGCAGTTCGTCGAGATCGACGAAGAGCTGGCGAAGGAAAAGGGCATCCGGCATGGGGATACGGTGAAGGTGGTCTCCAACCGCGGCTACATCCGCGCTGTGGCGGTGGTCACCAAACGGTTGCGCCCCCTCATGGTGGATGGGCGCAAGATTCACACCGTGGGCGTGCCCATCCACTGGGGCTTCGTCGGCGTGGCCCAGAAGGGCTTTCTCGCGAACCGGCTGACGCCCTTCGTCGGCGATGCCAATGCACAGACGCCGGAATTCAAGGCGTTCCTGGTCAACATCGAGAAGGCATGAGGAGGCGGCCATGGCTTTGCAATCCCTCGACATCAAGGCCCGCTCCGCCACCACGACGCCGTCCCCTGCGGCGCGGGGGGCGGGGCCCGAGGTGGCCAAGCTCATCGACATCTCCAAGTGCATCGGCTGCAAGGCCTGCCAGGTGGCGTGCATGGAGTGGAACGATCTGCGGGATGAGATCGGCCACAACGTGGGCGTGTACGACAACCCCGTGGACCTCACGGCGCAAAGCTGGACGGTGATGCGCTTTTCCGAAGTGGAGGTCACCCCTGGCCGTCTGGAGTGGCTGATCCGCAAGGATGGCTGCATGCACTGCGCCGATCCCGGCTGTCTGAAGGCCTGCCCCTCGCCGGGCGCCATCGTGCAGTATGCCAATGGCATTGTCGATTTCCACGAGGAAAACTGCATCGGCTGCGGCTATTGCCTGACCGGCTGCCCCTTCAACATCCCCCGCCTGTCGAAGAAAGACGGCAAGGCCTACAAGTGCACCCTCTGCTCCGACCGGGTGGCGGTGGGGCTGGAGCCCGCCTGCGTGAAGACCTGCCCCACGGGGGCGATCGTCTTCGGCACCAAGGAGGACATGATCCACCACGCCGAGGAACGCATCGCCGACCTCAAGTCACGGGGTTTCCAGAACGCGGGGCTCTACGATCCGCCGGGGGTGGGCGGCACCCATGTCATGTACGTGCTGCAGCATGCGGACCGCCCGGAACTCTACGCCGGCCTGCCCCAGGACCCCGGCATCAGCCCCCTGGTGTCGTTGTGGAAGGGCGTCGCCAAGCCCCTGGCGAGCCTGGGCCTGGGGCTTGCCGTGCTTGCCGGCTTCTTCCACTACGTGACCGCCGGTCCCAACGAAGTCGAGGATGAGGAGAAACAATCATGAGCACACTCGTTCCCCGTTACTCGCCGCGGGAGCGGGCGAACCACTGGGTGATCGCCATCACCTTCATCCTTTTGGCGATCTCCGGTCTCGCCCTCTTTCATCCGGCGTTTTACTTCCTGAGCCACCTTCTGGGGGGAGGCACCTGGAACCGCATCCTCCACCCCTTCATCGGGGTGGTGTTGTTCATCTCATTCGCCGCCTTTGCCGTCAGGCTTCTGCCGGACAACCGCATCACCGCCGCGGACCGGGAGTGGGGAAAGCATCTGCCCAAAATTCTGCGCAACGAGCCGGTGACACTGCCCAAAATCGGCAAGTACAACATCGGCCAGAAATACCTATTCTGGTCCCTGGTGGTGCTGATTCCCCTCCTTTTGGTGAGCGGCATCGTCATCTGGCAGCCGTGGTTCGCCCCCTACTTTTCCATCGGGCTGATTCGACTGGCGGTGGTGATCCATGCGGTGTCGGCCTTCCTTGCCATCCTCGGCATCATCATCCACATCTATTCGGCCATCTGGACCCGGGGTTCCATCCGCGCCATGACCCGCGGCACCGTGACCGCCGCCTGGGCGCGGCATCATCACCCGGCCTGGTATGAGGAAGTGAGCCGCCGATGACGGGAATCCTTGCCCACCCAGTTTCCCCCACGGCAACGGAACCCCCGCGGTTGCGTCTGCCGGCGGCCAGCCTCTTTGCCGAACGCGCGGCCCGACTGCGGGAGCTGGCGGCGGGTCACGCGCTGGAACCTTTCCTGCGCTTCCTCACGGTCCTCGCCGAGGCGCAGCAGACCCTCCTCGAGGAGCTCGCCCCAGCGCCCCTGCCCGACGCCCACAGCCTGGAACAGGCATTTGCCCACCGCATGCCGCCCCTCTCCCCCGCCGGCCTGCCCTTGGACCCCGCCTGGCGGGCGCTCGCGCGGGCACTGGTGGAGCGCGCCGGCATGGCCCTGCCCGAGGAGGGGCGCCAGGCCATCGGCACCCTCCCCGGGGCCGACGACGCCTCCCTCGATGGGGCGGCGCAGCACCTCTTGGGGCTGCGGCAGACCAGCGTCCCGCCGGCCTGGACGCCCTTTGTCGCCGCGGCGCTGGAGGTGTATTGGGTGCGGCTCGCGCTCACCCTGGGTAAGACCCGGCAGGCGCAAATGGGGGGGGCCGAACCCTTGAGCCTCTGCCCCGTCTGTGGTTCGCACCCGGTGGCGGCGGTGGTGCAGATCGGGCCGGAACAGGGGCTGCGCTATCTCCACTGCAGCCTGTGCAACAGCGAATGGCATTTCGTGCGCGCCCAGTGCAGCAATTGCGGTGACGCCCGCGCCCTTTCCTATTTCGGCATCGAAGGCCGCATGCCATGGGTCCAGGCGGAGGCGTGCGAAGCCTGCGGCTCCTACCTCAAAATCATGCGCCGGGACCGGGAGCCCCACCTGGATGCGGTGGCCGACGATGTGGCAAGCCTCGCCCTCGATCTCCTTATGGACGAAAAAAATCTGGCCCGCAGCGGCCCCAACGCCTACCACATTCAAAGCTGAAGCCATGCTCCTCCCCCACCATGACGCGTGCCGTTTGGTGAACCATGCAAACCCTGACCCCTTCTTTGCTGCCCGCCGTCGATAAGGTGCTGGCCTTTGCCGGCGTGCGCACCCTGCAGGATCGCTACGGGCGCAGGCCCACTGTGGAGGCGGTGCGCAACGTCCTCGGCCGCCTGCGCAGCCAGGCCCTCGCCGGCGCCCTGCCCCAGGCCGCGGCCGCGGAGGCAAATCTGGTGGGCCTCATCGCCGCCGAGCTGGAAGCCAGCGCCCGCCCCGCCCTGCGCCGGGTGTTCAACCTGACGGGCACGGTGCTGCACACCAATCTGGGACGAGCCCCCCTGCCCGAGGAAGCCATGGCGCGGGTGATGGAAGCGATGCGCTTCCCCACCAATCTGGAATTCGACCTGGAAACCGGTGAACGGGGTGAACGCGACAGCCTGGTGGAGCCGCTGCTTGTGGAGCTCACCGGTGCCGAGGCAGCCACCGTGGTCAACAACAATGCCGCCGCGGTTCTGCTGGCCCTCAACACCTTGGCCCGCAACCGGGAGGTCATCGTCTCCCGCGGCGAGCTCATCGAGATCGGGGGCAGCTTCCGCATCCCAGACATCATGCGCCGCGCCGGTTGCCGGTTGGTGGAAGTGGGCACCACCAACCGCACCCACGCCCACGACTACCGGGACGCCATCACCCCGCGCACGGCGCTGCTGCTCAAGGTTCACACCAGCAACTACGCCATCCAGGGCTTCACCGCCAGCGTCGATGAGGCAACTCTTGCCGCCATCGCCCATGAACATGGTCTGCCCCTCATGGTGGACCTGGGCAGCGGCACCCTGGTCGATCTCACCCGTTTCGGGCTACCCGCCGAACCCACGCCGCAACAGGCGCTGGCGGCGGGCGCCGACCTCGTCACCTTCAGCGGCGACAAGCTTTTGGGCGGCCCCCAGGCCGGCATCATCGTCGGCCGGCGGGAGTGGCTCGCCCGCATCCGGAAAAACCCCCTCAAACGGGCCCTGCGGGTGGACAAGATGACCTACGCCGCGCTGGAGGCGGTGCTGCGCCTCTACCGCGACCCAGACCGGCTCGCCAGCCGTCTGCCCACCCTTCGCTTGCTCACGCGCCCCCTCGAGGACATCGAAGCCACGGCGCGCGCCATCCTCCCCGCCCTGCAAAAGTCGCTGGCCAGGGTCGCCGAGGTGCGTCTCGCCCCCACCGCCAGCCAGATCGGCAGCGGCTCGCTGCCCGTGGACCGGCTGCCCAGTGTGTGCGTCGCCATCACGCCACACACCCGGGGCAGGGGGCAGGGCACGGCATTGAAAAACCTGGAGCGGGCGTTTCGCCGCCTGCCCATCCCTGTGCTCGGGCGGGTGGCGGAGGGGGCTTTGCGGCTCGATGTGCGTGGTCTGGAAGAGGCGGACGTGGGCCCCTTCCTCGCCCAGCTCGAGGCCCTGTCATGCTGAACGGGCGAGGCTTCGGGCAGCTTGCGGCCGCGCACCTGCGCGCGGCCGCTCCCTCGGGCTCATGCGGGGGGTGAGGGGCATGATCATCGGCACCGCAGGTCACATCGACCACGGCAAGACCTCGCTGGTGAAAGCCCTCACCGGCGTGGATACCGACCGCCTGAAGGAAGAGAAGGAACGGGGCATTACCCTCGATCTCGGCTATGCCTACCTGCCCCTGGAAGACGGCACGGTGCTGGGCTTCGTGGACGTGCCCGGTCATGAGCGGCTGGTGCACACCATGCTCGCCGGTGCCACCGGCATCGATTTCGTCCTCCTGGTGGTGGCGGCGGACGACGGCATCATGCCGCAAAGCCGGGAGCATCTGGCCATCCTCGAGTTGTTGGGTCTCAAGGCGGGGGCGGTGGTGCTCACCAAGGTGGACCGGGTCAGCGCAGAGCGGCGCCGCCAGGTGGAGGCGGAAATCCGCACTTGGCTCGCCTCCTCGCCCTTCACCGAGGCGCCACTGTTTGCGGTTTCCAGCGTGACGGGCGAGGGCATCGCCGCCCTCTTCCAATATCTGCGGCAACAATGCCGGGACACGCCACCCCACCGCATCCTGGGACATTTCCGTCTTGCCGTGGATCGCGTCTTCACCCTCGCCGGGGCGGGCACGGTGGTGACCGGCACCGCCCATTCGGGACGGGTTTCGGTGGGCGACCGGCTCGTCGTGTCGCCGGCAGGAAAGGAAGTGCGGGTGCGTAGCCTCCATGCGCAAAACCGTCCGGCGGAAACGGCCCATGGCGGCCAGCGGATCGCCCTCAACCTGGCGGGAGTGGGCAAAGGGGACATCCGCCGCGGGGACTGGGTGGTGGCCCCTGCCGCCCATCTGCCCACGAGCCGCTTCGATGCCTGGCTTACGGTTCTGCCCACCGCGCCCCGGGGGCTTGCGCCATGGACGCCGGTCCATCTGCACCTGGGCAGTGCGGACGTCCTGGCGCGGGTGCTGCCCCTGGATCACGATGCCCTCGACCCCGGCGAGACAGGCTTCGTGCAGATCGTGAGCGACAGACCGGTGGTGGGCGCCCATGGGGACCGTTTCGTGCTGCGGGATTGCAGCGCGAGCTTCACCGTCGCCGGCGGCCACATTCTCGACATCGAGCCACCCAGCCGGCGCCGCCGCACCCCTGAGCGGCTGGCCTGGCTTGCCGCCGAAGCCGACCCCCGGGCCCTCCCCCGGCTCGCCGCGCTTTCTCCCTTCGGCGTCGATCTCCGACGTTTTGCCCGCAACCGGAACCTTGGCCCCGAGGAATGCGATCGATGGGCGGCGGAAAGCGGCCTGGCCCGCATCCAGGGGGCGGATGTGGACTGGCTTATGAACCCCGCGCAGTGGGAAGCCCTGGGCCGGCGCATCCTGGAGCGTCTCGCCGTCTTCCACCAGCAGGAACCTGACCATCTGGGGCCGGACCGGGAGCGCCTGCGCCGCATGACCCTGCCCACCCTGCCCCGGGGCCTCTTCCGCGCCGTGCTGGAGGCGCTGCTCGCCACCGGCCGTGTCGTCCTCACCGGCTCGGCGCTGCACCTGCCGGAACACCGGGTGAGCCTCGCACCAAACGAAGAAGTCCTTTGGGCCCGCATCCGGCCGCTCCTTGCCGCCCAGCCCTTCATGCCGCCGCGGGTGCGGGACATCGCCCGCGGCCAGCTTCTGGAGGAGAACAAGGTGCGCCTGCTGCTGAAGCGGGTTGCCCGCACCGGGCAGGTCATCCAGGTGGCCCACGACCATTTCTTCCTCAGCGAGGCGGTGGCAGAACTTGCCCGCATCGCCAGTGAAATGGCCCTGGCCGACGGTCTCACCGCGGCCGCCTTCCGCGACCGCATCGGCACGGGCCGGAAACTCGCCATCCAGATTCTGGAGTTTTTCGACCGCTCCGGGCTCACCCGGCGGACGGGGGACCGCCATCGGCTGCGCACCCCCCCGGAGGCCCAGGCGGCATAAGGCATTTTGGAAGGGATACGTCCCCGGTGGGGCGGCCGGACTTCAAATCCGGTTGGGCACGTCAGACGTGCCCGGGTGGGTTCGACTCCCGCTCCCTTCCGCCAATCAATCGCCGGCCCGGGGCCGGAACACCCCTCGCCGGCCATCGTCTAAACTGACGATGGAAATGACCCACCACAACCCGTGAAAGGAGGAAGTGATGAGCACCGTAACCATCAAACCGGATACCCGCTTCATCGACCTGCCTGGCATCAACCGGGTGGAGGCGAGCCGCCCCTTCCAGTGGCTGAAAAAAGGCGCGGCCGACCTGGGTTACTGCTGGCTGCGTTCCCTTGCCGTGGGCGCGCTCTTCACCCTGATCGGTTGGGGGCTGATCAACTATGCCTGGCCCCGCCCCCATCTGGTCCTCACCTTGCTCTCCGGCTTCCTGCTCATCTCACCGTTTTTGGCGCTCTCCTTCTATGAGCAGTCGCGGCGCCGGGAGGCGGGGGGCGGCCCCTGGTTCGCCAGCGCGCGGGGCAACTGGGGCTCCATCGGCCTGTTCGCAGCGGGACTGGCCTTCATCCTGTCGAGCTGGGAACGGGTCTCGGCGATCCTGGTGGCCCTCTTCCACCCCGGTGACATCGTGGGCGAACAGTTCACCCTGGCCGGCCTGTTCGCCGGGGCCAACTCCACTTTCCTCGCCGTGTACGCCATCGCCGGCGGTGCGCTCGCGGTGCTGGTGTTCGCCCTGTCGGTGGTCTCCCTGCCCATGATGTTGCATCGGAAGGCGGACATCGCCCATGCCATCGTCACCAGCCTGTGGACGGTGAAAGAAAATCCGCTCGCCATGCTCATCTGGGCGGCCATTATCGTCGTTCTCACCGCGCTGTCCTTTGCCCTGTGGCTCGTGCCCATGATCGTGGTGTTTCCCCTGCTGGGGCACGCCACCTGGCATGCCTATCGGGACCTGGTGGCCGACTGAAAGCAAAAAACCCCTTTCGCTCAGCGCCCATTCGGGCGCTTTTTTTTGGAACCCGGACAACGGGCGCGCGGTCTCACCGGCGCATTCCGGAGATAGTCATGGCCTACAGCGAACAAACCGTGCAATGGGTGCGGCCCTGGTCGCCGCGCACTTTCAGCTTTGCGGTGACCCGCCCGCGGGGGCTCGTTTTCCGCAACGGGGAATTCGTCACCCTCGGCCTGCGGCGCGAAGGCAAGCTCGTGGCGCGTGCCTATTCCATCGTCTCCACGCCCGATCAAGACCATCTGGAATTCCTCAGCATCCACGTGCCCGATGGCCCTCTCACCAGTCTGCTGGCGCGCATCTCCCCCGGCCAGACGGTCTGGGTCAACGACAAGCCCACGGGCACGCTGACCCTGGATCATGTGCAGCCCGGCCGGGTTCTCTACATGCTGGCGACGGGCACGGGGCTTGCCCCCTTCATGAGCCTGGTACGCCACCCGGAAACCCACCGCCGCTTCCAACACGTGGTGCTGGTGCACTCGGTGCGCACCGTGGCCGAGCTGGCCTACCGGGAAGAGCTCACCGCCCGGGAGGACGGCCGCTTCCATTACGTGCCCACGGTCACCCGTGAACCCTTTGCCACGCAGGAACGGGGCGCGGACCTGTTCCGCTCCGGTGAGCTCTCCCGCCGCCTGGGCCTGCCTGCCCCCGAGCCTGACGTGGACCGGGTGATGGTCTGCGGCAACCCCGCCATGACGCGGGAGATGACCGAGTTCCTCAAAACCCACGGCTGGACGCCCACCACTCACAAGGGTGTCGGCAATTTCACCACTGAGCTCGCCTTCGTCCTGCGGGAATCCTGACCCCCTTGCGCCCTGGGCCCGCCCAATGTAGAATGCGAATTACTCGCATTTACGGAGTGACCCATGGACAAGAACACCGAAGCGGGGCGCGTGACGAAACGCTACCTCATCCTCGATCGCGCTCAGCCGATTCCCAGTGAACGGCTGTTCGCTTTCGGCGAGGAAATCCGCATCCTCCACCAGGGAATGGAATACCGCCTGCGGCGCACCCGCGCCGGCAAGCTCATTCTCACGAAATAGTGCCCCCGCCTGTCGTAAGCGCAAGCCGCCGGAGAAGCGGCTTGAGCGCGGCAAGGGGAGGACACCCGTTTTGCAGCCAGCCAGTTCCGGCCCCCCCAGGGCGCCCGGGCAGCCAGCCAGACCATTGACTTGTTGACTGACCCGGATAAGGAACTGCCATGACCCACAAACCTTTGCTCTCACGCTCCCTCGTGGCGGCCCTCGCCCTTGCCGCCCTCGTTCCCACCGCGCGGGCCGATGAAAACCTCCTCGGCTACACCACCGGTGCGGAGACCCTGCCCCAGGGCGCGACCGAAGGCTATTTCTGGTATACCCAGCGCAACGACAAGGGCAGCGGCCACTATGCCGCCCGGGACTACAAGGCCGAGCTCGAATACGGCTTCACCCATCGCTTCACCGGTTCCCTCGCCTTGCACGGCCTGGGCATCGACACCCACGGCCTGAGCATCGACGGCTACCTGCCCAAGGACGAGCGCTATGGCTTCAAGGCCTCCGGCATCCAGCTCGGCATGAAGTACAACATCCTCAGCCCGGTGAAGGATGGCCTGGGTCTGTCGATCTACGTCGAACCCTCCTATTTCTGGAAGGACCCGCACTCGGGCCAGGACAAGGACAGCTACAAGCTGGAAACCCAGCTGCTGCTGCAAAAAAATTTCATGGACGACACGCTGGTCTGGGTGGGCAACCTCGGCTTTGAAGGCACCTGGGCCAAACGCAAGGCCATCGCCGACCTGCCACCCGGCTTCGACTGGCCCACCACGCCCGAAATGGAAATCGAACTGTCCGCCAAGACCGGTGTGTCCTACCGTTTCGCGCCCAACTGGTTCGTCGGCGGCGAAGTGGTCTACCAGACCGAATTCGAAACCGAAGTCGGCCAAGAGCGTTGGTCCGTATTTGCCGGTCCGTCCCTGCATTACGGCAGCAAGCAATGGTGGGCCACGCTCACCTGGATGCCCCAGCTCGCTGGCGGCGGTGCCTCCACCTATCCCGGTCAGCCGGAGCACCTGCATCTGGTGGAAAAAACCAAGCAGGAAATCCGCCTCAAGCTCGGCTACAACTTCTGAGGCCCATCATGCACAAGGAACTGATCTGGCTGTCCCTGCCTGCCCTGGCCGCGCCCGCGCTGCCGGCTTACGCGGTGCAATATCTCACCCTGGAGCAGGCGCAGCGCGCGCTGTTTCCCGAGGCGGCTGCGTTCCGCGAGACGCGCATCCTGCTGACCGCCGAGCAGCGCGCGGCCATCGAAAAGGCCTCCCGGGTGCGCGTGCGGGTGCCCGAGCTCAATGCCTGGCGGGTGGAATCCGCGGGGAAAACCCTGGGCTGGTTCCTGCTGGACGAGGTCTACGGCAAGCACGAGTTCATCACCTATGCTCTCGCGCTGGATT
The DNA here is from genome assembly GCA_023511995.1 of Burkholderiales bacterium. Taxonomy (NCBI): domain Bacteria; kingdom Pseudomonadati; phylum Pseudomonadota; class Betaproteobacteria; order Burkholderiales; species Burkholderiales bacterium. The sequence continues at coordinate 253,260 of JAIMAL010000001.1, read as the reverse complement.
ACAGCGGCGCCGTGCGCGGCATCGAGATCCTGGACTACCGCGAGACCCACGGCGGCGAAGTGCGCAACGCCAACTGGCGCGCCCAGTTCGTCGGCAAGCGTGCCGGTGCGCCGCTGGAGCTGGACAACGACATCAAGAACATCAGCGGCGCCACGCTGTCGTGCAAGCACATCGCCGACGGCGTGCGCCGCCTGCTGGCAAGCTACGAGGCGGTGCTGAAATGAACCTTGCGGAAATCCGCCGCGCGCGCCCCCTGCTCGGCACCCTGGTCGAGATCGCCGCCCACGGCCCCGACGCGGAGGCAGCGGTGGCGGCGGCCTTTCGCGCGGTGGAGCAGGTGCATGCCCTGATGAGCTACCACGATCCGGCCTCCGACGTCTCGCGCCTCAATCGGGAAGCGGCCGCACGGACGGTCACGGTGCACCCCTGGACCTGGCAGGTGCTTCACGCGGCGCGTGAATTCTCCCTCGCCAGCGACGGCCTGTTCGACATCACGGTGGCGCCCGCCCTCACCCGCCTCGGCTACCTGCCGCGTCACGCGGACTTTCCGCGCGCCTCCAGCCGCGCCGACTGGCGCTCAATCGAGCTGCTGCCGCGGCACCAGGTGCGCTTCGCGTGCCCGCTGCACATCGACCTTGGCGGCATCGCCAAGGGTTTTGCCGTGGATCGGGCCATCGAGGCACTGCAAGCCGGTGGCGTGACAAGCGCGCGCGTCAACGCCGGCGGCGATCTGCGCCGCTTCGGACCGGAACGGGAAACCGTGCACGTCCGGCATCCGCAGTGGCCCACCCTGCTCCTGCCCGTCATCGAACTGGGCGAGGGAGCCGCCGCCACCTCGGCGAGCTACTTCGCCCTGCACCGCTCCGGCGGTCTGCCCTGCTCGCCCCACATCCACCCGCGCACCGGCAGAAGCCTTGCCGGGGACCTCAGCGTCACCGTGCTCGCCCGGGATTGCATGACCGCCGATGCCCTCACCAAGGTCGTGCTGGCCGACCGCCATGCAGCAGGCGCCGTGCTCGAACGATTCGGCGCACGCGCCCTCGTCATCGACCGCGATAACCACACCGGCGCCTGGCGCCTGCGCGACTCCACACCGTTGCGAGAATCTCATGCATAAGAGAATTCCGCTGCCCATCCGTTTCGGCCCGCGCCACCGTCGCGCGCTCTACGGCGTGTTTCTCGGCGTGTGGCTTTCCGGTGCGCTGTGGCTGCTGTTCCATCATTTCCTCGCCACCCCCGGCGAATTCGGGCCCGCCCCCAATCCCCTGGAGAAATGGTGGCTGCGCCTGCACGGCCTGTTCGCCTTCGCCACCCTGGTGGCGCTGGGCTCGGTGCTGCCCGCGCATGTCCACGGAGCGTGGCAAAGGAAGAAGAACCGCGCCACCGGCGTGCTGATGAAATCCTGGATGCTGTGGCTGGCCGCCACGGGCTACGCGCTGTACTACTTCAGCAGCGAAGCCAACGAGGCCTGGCTGCCGCCGCTGCACTGGGTCCCGGGGCTGGCGCTGCCGCTCTTGCTGTGGGCCCACATCCGCCGGGGGCGCGCCCGGCCCGTGTCCCCCATGCCCCAGCGCTCCCTGCAAAAGGAAGCACCCGCCTCGGCGCACACCCGCGTGCCAGCCGCCGAAACACGCTAGGCGTGCTTATCGGTCCACTTGCGCCAAACACGACGGCCGTGGGCACGAGGGTGATGCCGTTGGCGAGGACGATGGGCGTACTGCCGATGATCACCCCATAGGCCAGCCACAGGGCGGCGCCCAGGGTGAAGCGCCCATACATGGGCAGGGAAATGCCGGCGAGATCCCCCGTGCGCCAGGACTTCCTCGCCTGCGGCAGGAAGGCGAGGGGGGTGAGGCAGCTGGGGGGTTGCCGATGAGCTCGCTGATTTCCCCCATCATGATCAATCGAACACCACGGTCTTGTTGGCATAGACCAGGACGCGGTTTTCGATGTGCCAGCGCACCGCGCGCGAAAGTACGATTTTTTCCAGGTCGGCGCCTTTCTGGATCAAATCCTCCAGTTGGTCCCGGTGGGAGATGCGCACCACATCCTGTTCGATGATGGGGCCATCATCCAGCACTTCGGTCACATAATGGCTGGTCGCCCCGATCAGCTTCACGCCCCGCTGATAGGCCTGGTGATATGGCCGCGCCCCGTGGAAAGCGGGCAGAAAGGAATGATGGATGTTGATGATGCGATTGGGATAGTGGTGGATGAACTCGGGCGAGAGCACCTGCATGTAACGGGCGAGCACGATGAAATCCACATGATGGTGCCGCAGCAGGGCAAGCTGGTCCCGCTCCACCTCCCGCTTGGAATCCTTGTGCACCGGCATGTGCTGGAAAGGAATGCGGTAGGCCTCCGCCAGCCAATGGGTGTCGGGATGGTTGCTGATGATGAGGGGAATCTCGCAGAAAAGCTCTCCGGCCTGGTGCCGGTAGAGGAGGTCGGCCAGACAATGGTCGTACTTGGAGACGAAAATCGCCATCCGCGGCCGATAACTGGACAGCGCCAGCCGCCATTGCATCTGGAAGCGCTGGGCGATGGGCTGGAACGCCGGTTCGAATTCCGACAGCCCCAGGCGGAAATCCGAAAGGTCCCACTCCACACGCATGAGGAAAAGCTTGAGCTCCGCATCCTGATGTTGATCGGCGTGCAGGATGTTGGCATCGTGGCGCAGCAGGAACTCGGCGATCGCCGCGACCAGCCCCTTCTGGTCGGGGCAACTGATGAGGAGGACGGCGGTGTTTTTCATGGACTTGGCAAGGCTCTTTCTTCCATCATAGCACCCGCCGATTTCGGACCTCGATAGCCGTAAAGCGCGCGCCGGGCTTGTCGCGGCGTTTTTCCGTCCCTCACGAGATTCCTGTTGACACCCCACCCGGGATCACTAGAATTGGGGTTCTGGCGAGCCGCCGACCACAAGATGTTGTGGTGGGCCGCCGCCCGCTAAGCTGGTCATTTTTAAGCCGTTTCCGAAAAAAGCCGTCGAGACCAAAGAGGAGACCACCCCATGCAACCGTCCCCGACCCTCGCCGAATCCTCCTCCGCCAGCGTGCCCCCCACCGACTATGCCGCCCCGCTGGGCGAACCCCGGCCCTACGCCGACTACAAGACCATCCGCCGCAATGGCAGCGTGGTGCCCTTCGAGCCCACCAAGATCAGCATCGCCATGACCAAGGCTTTCATCGCGGTGAAGGGCAGCCAGGCGGCCGCCTCGGCCCGCGTGCGGGAGCTGGTGGAGACTCTCACCCAGCAGGTGGTGAACGCCCTGATGCGCCGTCAGCCCAACGGCGGCACCTTCCACATCGAGGATATCCAGGACCAGGTGGAACTGGCCCTGATGCGCTCCGGCGAGCACGACGTGGCCCGGGCCTATGTGCTCTACCGGGAAAAGCGGGCACAGGAACGCGCCGCCGCGAAACAGCAGGCACCGCGCGCCGCCACCATCAACGTGGTGGAAAACGGCGCGAGCCATCCCCTGGACGTGCAACGTCTGCAGGATCTGATCGAGGCCTCCTGCGCCGGCCTCGGCAATCAGGTCTCACCCCAGGCGGTGATGGAAGCGGTGATGCGCGACCTCTATGATGGCGTGCGCATGGAGGAGGTGCGCAAGTGCACCGTCCTCGCCGCCCGCTCCATGATCGAAAAGGACCCGGCCTATTCCCAGGTGGCGGCCCGCCTGTTGCTCAACAGCATCCGTTACGAGGTGCTCGGCGAGGACGTCTCGCAGGCGGAAATGGCCACGCGCTATGCGGAATATTTCCCCCGCTTCATCCGCAAAGGGGTGGAGGCGGAATTGCTCGATGAGCGGCTTGCCCAGTTCGATCTTGAGAAACTGGGCGCAGCGCTGGATGCCTCGCGTGACCTGCAGTTTGGTTACCTTGGGTTGCAGACCCTCTACGACCGCTATTTCCTGCACATCAACGAAAGGCGCATCGAGCTGCCGCAGATTTTCTTCATGCGGGTGGCCATGGGCCTTGCCCTCAACGAAATCGACCGCGAGGCACGCGCCATCGAGTTTTACGACGTGCTGTCCAAGTTCGATTTCATGAGCTCGACGCCGACCCTGTTCAACTCGGGCACGCGCCATCCGCAGCTTTCCTCCTGCTATCTCACCACCGTCTCCGACGACCTGGAGGGCATCTACCAGGCGATCAAGGAGAACGCCATGCTGCAGAAGTTTGCCGGGGGCCTGGGCAACGACTGGACTCCTGTGCGTGCGCTGGGTTCCCACATCAAGGGCACCAATGGCAAATCCCAGGGCGTGATCCCCTTCCTCAAGGTGGTGAACGACACCGCAGTGGCGGTGAACCAGGGTGGCAAACGCAAAGGTGCGGTGTGTTCCTACCTGGAGACCTGGCACCTCGACATCGAGGAATTTCTCGAGCTGCGCAAGAACACGGGGGATGATCGCCGCCGCACCCATGACATGAACACCGCCAACTGGATTCCCGATCTGTTCATGAAACGGGTGATGGAAAACGGCGAGTGGACCCTCTTTTCCCCCAACGAAGTGCCCGATTTACACGATAAGTACGGGCGCGAATTCGAGCGGGCCTACGTGGCCTACGAGGAGAAGGCCGCGCGCGGCGAAATCAAAAACTTCCGCCGAATTTCTGCTGTGCAATTGTGGCGCAAGATGCTCAGCATGCTCTTTGAAACGGGCCACCCCTGGATCACCTTCAAGGATCCCTGCAACATCCGCAGCCCGCAGCAGCACGTCGGGGTGGTGCACTCTTCCAACCTGTGCACGGAAATTACGCTGAACACCTCGGATACCGAGATCGCCGTGTGCAACCTGGGGTCGGTCAACCTCGTCAACCATCTGAAGGACGGCGGCATCGACCACGCCAAACTGAAGAAGACCATCCGCACGGCGATGCGCATGCTGGACAATGTGATCGACATCAACTATTACGCCGTGGGCAAGGCGCGCACGTCCAACCTCAAGCACCGGCCGGTGGGTCTCGGCATCATGGGCTTCCAGGATGCGCTGTATGAGCTGCGCATTCCCTACGGCTCCGCCGAGGCGGTCGAGTTCGCCGATCGCTCCATGGAGGCGGTCGCCTATTACGCCTACTGGGCTTCCACGGAGCTCGCAGAGGAGCGGGGCCGCTACAGCACCTTCAGCGGCTCGCTGTGGGACCGGGGCATTCTGCCCAAGGACAGCCTCAAACTCCTGGCCGAGGAACGCGGCGGCTGGCTGGAATACGACGATTCCGAGACCCTCGACTGGAATGCGCTGCGTGAGCGCATCCGCAAGGTGGGCATGCGCAATTCCAACTGCCTGGCCATCGCCCCCACCGCCACCATCGCCAACATCGTGGGGGTGTCCGCCTCCATCGAGCCCACCTACCAGAACCTCTACGTGAAATCCAATCTGTCCGGTGAATTCACCGTAGTCAACAAATATCTCGTCGCCGACCTGAAGAAACTGGGTCTGTGGGATGAGGTGATGGTGGGCGATCTCAAATACTTCGATGGCTCACTGGCCAGAATCGACCGCGTGCCGCCGGAGCTGCGCCACCTCTACGCCACTTCCTTTGAAATCGATCCGCGCTGGCTCATCGAGGCCGCCGCCAGACGGCAGAAGTGGATCGACCAGGCACAGTCCCTCAACATCTACATGGCGGGCGCATCCGGCAGGAAGTTGGACGAGATCTACAAGCTGGCGTGGATCCGCGGCCTGAAAACCACCTATTACCTGCGCACGCTGGCCGCCACCTCAGCGGAAAAATCCACGGGCAAAGGGGGCGAACTCAACGCCGTACCGGCGCAGGGTGGCATGGGCCAAGCCGCAGCCACCGGTCTTGGCGCCGTGGCCGCAGGGGCGCCCATGCTCGCGGGAAGGCTGCCCGAACCGGAAGTGGGGGGGCGCGCCTGCACCCTCCGCCCCGGCGACCCCGGCTTCGAGGAGTGCGAAGCCTGCCAGTAAAAACCAAAAGTCATCATTGCTGATCCCTGATGCCTGATCCCTGACGTAGGAGACCGGAACCATGCTCAGTTTCGAAGAGGACTTCTCCCCCCTGGCCCGCGGCATGGCCGCTTATCCGGCGCGCGAACCGGAGCCGGATTTCACCGACATCAAATACCGCCGCGTGCGGGTGGAGGACAAGCGCGTCATCAATGGTGCCGCCGATGTCAACCAGCTCGTTCCCTTCAAATACAAATGGGCCTGGGAGAAATACCTCGCCGCCTGTGCCAACCATTGGATGCCCCAGGAAATCAACATGGGGCGCGACATTGCCCAGTGGAAGGATCCCAATGGCCTCACCGAGGACGAGCGCCTCATTGTCAAGCGCAACCTCGGCTTCTTCGTCACCGCCGACAGCCTCGCCGCCAACAACATCGTGCTCGGCACCTATCGCCACATCACCGCCCCCGAATGTCGCCAGTTTCTGCTGCGGCAGGCCTTCGAGGAAGCCATCCACACCCATGCCTACCAGTACATCGTGGAAAGCCTGGGGTTGGATGAGGGCGAAATCTTCAACGCCTACCATGAGGTGCCCTGCATCCGCGCCAAGGATGAATTCCTGATCCCCTTCATCGACACCCTCACCGATCCCGCCTTCAAGACGGGAACACCGGAAAACGACCAGAAGCTCTTGAAGAGCCTGATCGTCTTCGCCTGCATCATGGAGGGTCTCTTCTTCTATGTGGGCTTCGTGCAAATCCTCGCCCTCGGCCGGCAGAACAAGATGACAGGTGCCGCCGAGCAATACCAGTACATCCTGCGCGATGAGTCCATGCACTGCAACTTCGGCATCGACCTCATCAACCAGATCAAGATGGAAAACCCGCAACTGTGGACGCCGGAATTCCGCGAGGAAATCCGCGGCCTGATCAGGAAGGGCGTGGAACTGGAATACGCCTATGCCGAAGACACCATGCCCCGCGGGGTGCTGGGTTTGAACGCGCCCATGTTCAAGGAATATCTGCGCTTCATCGCCAACCGCCGCTGCCAGCAGATCGGTCTGGACGAGCTCTATCCCGGCGCCACCAACCCCTTCCCCTGGATGGCGGAGATGATCGACCTCAAGAAGGAGAAGAACTTCTTCGAAACACGGGTGATCGAGTACCAGACCGGCGGTACCCTGAGCTGGGACTGATCGGACATCCACAACCCACGCGGCCGGGTTGCCCCCGGCCTTTTTTGTGCCTTGGCTTCCTCCCCCTCCACGGTCTATAAAACAACAGGCCGCCTGCGGACATCCGAAGAGGGAGGAAAACATGTCCACGCTCGCCACGCCCCCATCTGCGGGGAATCTGCCGCCGGAAAACCTGCCCTTCGTCGCCCCCTGCCGCTCTCTCGAGTGGAGCGCGGCCCTGCGCTGGCTCCTCCAGGGCTGGCGGGATTTCCGGCAGGCGCTGCCCATAAGTCTCACCTACGGGGCTGTGCTCACCGCCCTGAGTCTCCTCATTCTGCTTGCCACCTGGCGTTTCGGCCTCCTCGCCCTCTATCTGGGCCTGGCGACGGGCTTCGTTTTTGTTGGCCCGGTGCTCGCCGTGGGGCTGTATTCCATCAGCCGCCAGCTTGCCCGCGGCCAGCAGCCGGTGCTGGGTTACTGCCTGCGGGAAGGCAGGGAACATATCCGGGAGCTCCTCGTGCTGGGCATGGTTCTCCTCATCATCCTGCTGCTGTGGGCACGGGCTGCCGCGATGGTGCATGTGTTCTTTCCCACCGAAGGAGAGGTCCGCCTGGCCGCGCTGGCGACTTTCCTCGGCGTGGGCAGCCTGGTGGGGGCAGTGTTCGCCGCCATCGTTTTCGCCGCCACCGCCTTTTCCCTGCCGATGCTGCTGGATCGCCGGGTAGATGCCATCACCGCCGTGCTCACCAGCGTCAACGCCGTATTGCGCAACAAGGGCCCCCTGCTCCTGTGGGGCCTCATCATCGTCGCAGCCGTCATCCTGGGCTTCGCCACCGCCACCCTTGGCTTCGTCGTGCTGCTGCCGGTAATCGGACACGCCACCTGGCATGCCTATCGGGAAACCATCGATGCCTCCGCCTGGCCGGAAAACCGGCCGCAGGAGGCAACCTGATCGATTCTTCTGCAGCACCATGTTCGGTGTGCGGCTGTCTTCTGGGGACTTTCCCCCCTTCAGCCCGCGCGGTCCGACGCCACCTTCACCAGATGGGACCGGTTTGCCGCCACTGCCCCTCGCACCTCAGAGGCGTCGGACTCAACCGGGAAAACCACTGAAGTCACAGCCGCAGGACGACACGGATGACGGCGCAGACATATGGCCCGCACCCTCACCGCGCCGGCTCGTCCAACAGCCGGAGCTGGGCACGCAGGATGGCAAGGCGCCGCTCCACGGCCCGCACGTCGGGATGGGCCGGCGCGTAGCGGGCGAGCAGATCGGCGCGGCGCGCTTCCAGCGCCCGGATGTCCTCCTCGATCTCCCGCCGGGAGCGGTAGGGGCGCGGCGGTTCCGGCACCTGCGCCTCTTTCGCCGCCACACCCGGCGCGGCGGGTGGAATCGCCTCGCCGGCCGCAAAACCGGCACTGGGAAGCGCTGCCAGGAAAGCGGTGCAAAGAAAAATCCTGTACATGACCTCACCCTTCCATGGTTGGCCGCAGCATGCGCGGGGAACCCGGGTTGAGCCGGAGCGGCTCGGCCCGCTGCCTGGCCCGCCAATCCAGACCGGCATCCTGGCGCACCAGGGCGCACACGGGGTGGTCGAATTGTGGGCCGGAATGTTCTATGCTGTAGCAGCCCGAGGGGCTTCCTGCAAGGAAAATGGATGCGTGGCGCTTTCCCCTGGTGGCGGCTTGCCGCCGCCTGTCTGCTGTGCATCGGGGGCATCGCCGCCCTCGTTTGGCTCGTGGAAACCTGGCTGTAGCAGACTTCTGCGAGAATATCGATCTTGACGTTTCGTCCTCGACCAAGGAGAGCATCATGAAAAAGAACATGGGTAACGCAGACCGCATCATCCGTCTCATCATCGCCGCCATCATCGCCGTCCTGTATTTCACCGGACAGATCAGCGGCACGTTGGCGATCATTCTTGGCATCATCGCCATTGCCTTCCTCGTCACCAGCATCATCGGCTGGTGCCCGATTTACGTGCCGTTCAAGATTTCCACCTGCAAGCAGGACTGAATCGGGTCGGTGGGGCACGGGGCAATCCCCGTCTGTCCCCACCGCGTGCCGGTCACCATGGCCGAACCCGCCTCCCCACAGGTGGCCAGCCAGGAGCATACCGCTGCGTCGCGGCGCCAGGCGCTTCATGCCGCGCGCCAGTCCCGGCGGCACAGCCAGCGGCTGCTGCTGGGCATCGCCCTTGCCGTGTCCCTGCTTCTGCTGCTTGCGGTGTCAGTGATGGCAGGCTTCGAAATCGACCGGCTGTCGGCGGAGAACGGCGCGCTGGCCCGTGAGCTCTTTGAGGCCCGGCAGAAGCTGGAACGCCTCGAGCCCGAGCTCAAGAAAGCCCGCGAGGAACTTGCCCACCTCACCCGCGGCCGGCTGCCGCATCTCAAGGAACTGATCCCCGACACGGTCATCCCGGTCAACACCGGCTATGTGAAAAATATCGTCTTCACCGTGCTGCGCCAGAATGGCCAGACCCGCTATGAATACCGCGCCGTCCTGGAAAACATGAGCGACAGCCTGCTGCGTCCGGAGGTGCGGGTGTTCGTCTTCGATCAGCGGGGCGTGCAGGTGGGATCGGGGGACATCAGCGACCGGGCGGAAATGATTCCGGGGGAAAGCCGTTCCTATTCGGCCATCATCGAGCGCTTCATGGACGAGGAACCGCGCTATTTCTATGTCTGGGTGCGCGCCCGCAAGCCCGGCCGCTAGCCCCATCAACCGCGCAGCATGGCCCGCTGGAAGGCATAGAAGGCGTTGGCCACCGCCACCGCTTCCGCTAGCGAAAGGGTCTGCCGCAGCGCCTCGCCCGCCTGCGGCTTGACGAAGCGGATGCCCGGCGCCAGATCGAAAACGTACCGGTTGACCTCATCGGCAAGCTTGCGCAGCACCACCCGGGCCGCACCCAGGTCCTCCGCACGGGGGCTGCCGGACTCGGTAACGACGAAACGCAGTGTCTGCCCAGTCACGGCGCAGGTGGCTTCTATCGTGCCCGCCATGCCGAGAAGCCGCGGCAGTGCCAGGGCGTCGAGGGCGGAAAACGCATGCACCGTCTCATGGGGGAAATGCACGCGAATGTCCGCAGGACCCACGGCGAAAGGGGGACAGGCCAGCCGGCCATCGCGGGGAAAGAGGACATCGAGGGCGGTGAGCTCATCCAGGGCCTCCCTGTCGAAGCCATCGGCCGTGGGCGGGGCCCCCGTCTGCAGCCAGCGCATGAGGACGGCAAGATAGGTCTCCCGCGTCGTCTCACAGGCGCCCTCGCGGATGCGGCGTTCCAGCGGCCAGGCCCGGTGCAGGGCGGCCAGCGCCGCCAGCACGCGCTGGGGATCGGCCGGGGCCGTGACCGTTGCACTCACGCCGCTCTCCCTCTGGCGGGCGGCCACACCCGCGGTTGCCCCCTCACAGCGCAGCCGTCTCCAGGTCCATGGCGATGGCGTTAAGCCCCGCCTTGGCGCAGGCCTCGTCCTGTTCCCCGGTGGGCGCGCCCGACACGCCCACGGCGCCGACGATGTTGCCTGCCGCCTCGATGGGCAGGCCGCCCGCGGAGAAGACGAGCCCCTCCACCTTGCCCACGGAGAAGGGATGGGTGAAGCGTCCCGCCATGCTACCGGTGGACGCATTGAAGTTCACTGCGGTATAGGCCTTCTGCCGGCTCACCTCCAGCGTCAGGCGCGGCGCCAGAGTATCCCGCAGCACCACCATGGGGTCCCCGCTGCGATCCACCACCGTCACCGCAATCTGGATCCCCTGCTTGCGGCAGGCCTCCAGCGTCGCCCGGGCGAGCTTTTCCGAGGCCTCCACGGTGAGGCGGGGAATCTTCACCGCCACCGGCAGATCGGCCGCCTGGGCGGAGACAACCAGGAGGGCGGAAGCAGCAAAGATCAGGCAAAGACGTTGGCGCATGATGATCTCCTCTCTCTTTCTGCGGGGTTGGGATTTTCGCTCGGTGAAAAGGACGCAAGGGCGGCGCCCTTCGTATTTATAGAGCAGATTCCCGGGAGCCGGGTTCCCTTCCCGCCCCCACTCCAACCGGAAGTGTACCTTGGCTGGAAAACGTGTCCCGTCAGCGGCGGCGGAAGGAGGCGGGGCGCGGGAGGGGCGCCGCCGGTCGCTCGTCCTTGTGGCGGAAACTGATGCGCGCCTTGGTGAGATCATAGGGTGACATTTCCACCGTCACCCGGTCGCCCTCGAGAATGCGAATGCGGAACTTGCGCATCTTACCCGAGGCGTAGGCCACCACGTCCACGCCGTTTTCCAGCAACACGCGAAAACGCGTATCCGGCAGCACTTCGGTGACGGTGCCCGTGAGTTCGATGAGTTCTTCCTTTGCCATGTCTGCCTCCTGCGGGCGGTGCGCCCATGAAAAGGAAAAAGCCCGGTCGCCCGGGCCTTTTCCGGATCGGTAAACCGCCGCTTACGCAGGACGGATGTTGGATGCCTGTTTGCCCTTCGGGCCTTCGGTCACGTCGAAAGTGACCCGCTGGTTTTCCGCCAAGGTTTTGAAACCGCTACCCTGGATGGCGGAGAAGTGGGCGAAGAGATCGTCGCCACCCCCATCCGGAGTGATGAAGCCAAAACCTTTGGCGTCGTTGAACCATTTGACTGTACCCGTTGCCATGTCTGTATTTCCTGAAAACAAGTTTGAAAATGGGCGCAAGCCCAGGGGACGAGGATCAAGACGGAGAAGCCGACGAACAGGTACCGAATTCAACCCAGATTTGTCATTAGAGCGGCCCGTGCCTTCGCTTGGCGTTTCGGCAAGTCGAATGGCCTCCGCCTCGCTGGGCCATCCCGGCCTGGGCGCGCCCTAATGGCAAATCTGGGTTCAAGAATGAGGCACAGCCCAACGAGCCAACACACTGCTTGAACATCTCGCTTCCGCCAGTATGGGGGAGGCAGGGGGCGGATGCAAGCTTTATTGGAAATTTTTTTAAGGACTCACCGGGAACTCGGAATCGGCACCCCGGCAGACTTCTTCAACCAGGCAGGCGTGTCGGCCGACTATGGTCTGAAGGCACGCATCCTCGAGAAGGGGCGGATGCGCCGCGAAGGCGGTGCGGCCGGCGGCCACCCTCACGGCCATTGATCGATGGCGGTGGGAAAGAAGACGTAGGGCTCGCCCGCTGGGGGCGGCCGTCTGCCCTCCCGGCAGTTCATGGGAACGAAGACTTCCCGCCAGGCCAGCACCTCCAGCCGGCGGAGCTGTTCCGCCAGCGCCTCACATTCCGGGCAGCGCGCGGGCTCACCCAGGGCATCGAATCTCTTCCCCTTCATGGACACCTCCCCGCCGGAACGCGGTCTCCTTTCCCCGATGCAAGAGGCGTGCCGGCCATTGGATAGCATTTTTCCGCCATGGGACGCAGCATAAGCCGCCACTGTTGCACCCTTGTGGCGCAGCGTGCACCGCGATGGCGCAGTGCGGGAGGTTCAACGCAGCCGGCGGCCGCTGACATAACGAAGCCGTGCCGGCGCATTGAGATCGGGTTTGGCGAGCCACACGAGATGCAGGTTGCCCGCCTCGTCGAAGGCCACACTGGGGTCGGATTGCACCCCCGCACCGGAAGCGCCGGGCACGGCGAGATCATCGCTCCAACCCTGCGGCGTCCTCCAGGACAACCAGATGTCGGGGGTACCGTCACGGTCGTCCTCCCAGACCACGGCCACCTGGCCGTCCCCCGTGGTGGCAATGGCGGGATGCCATTGGGCGATGTTGTCACCGAAGGGGTCCTGCACTTTTTCGTTGCGGCCGAAACGCAGCGCCGGCAGCGGCGCAAAAGCGGCATAGACGTCATACCCTGAGCGGAAATCGCGCTTGTCCGCCCACACTGCGGCCACCCCCTGCGCCCAAGGGGAAAGCGCGACCCGCATCACCCCGGTTCCCCGCCCGAACCCCAGGCTCTGGCCGGGCCAGTCGGATTCGTTGAGGGGAAGGGCCGTGGAAAAATGTCTCCCCGCGTCACGGGAAACGGCGTAGTAAAGTCGCGTGTGCCCCGCCCGCCGGTCCTCCCACGCCACCACCAAGCGGTTTTCCGCCAACACCGCCAGGCTGGGATAGTTCTGGTCCGCCGCGGAGACGGCATCCACGAACCGACTGCGGCGAAGGCGTCCGTGGCGGTCCAGGGCGGCGACACGGATGCGCCAGGCTTTGCCGTCGTGTTCACTCCATGTGGCGAAGGCGCCGGTTTCAGCGTGGAAACCAAGGCTCACCTGGGTGGCGGCTGCCCGTGCCAGCAGCCGAGCGGGAGTCAACCGTCCGCCCCGCAATTGCCGCAGCCAAACACGGTCAGCCTCCTGCCAGCCGAGGAGGAAGTCACCTGCTCCGAGTGCCTGGACCGTGGGCTCCGCACACTCGCCATCGCCGCTCAGACGCAGGGGGGCTTGGAAGCCCGGGTTCCCTCTTTTCTTCAACGCGAGATGGCAACGGCTCACGCCCGCCTCATCCTCCGCGTAGACGACCGCCACCCAGTCACCGGAAATGGCAATGTTTTTGCGCCCAGCGGATTCCACGTGAAAGAAACGGGGCGGCCCACCCACCACGTCGACGACTGCATCGAATTGCCAGGTGGCGTGGGCAAAACCCGATAAGCCCACCAGGAAGACGAGCCAGCGGCTCATGGTGCTGCCCGCAGAAATTCGGTCAGGGTCTGGCTGCGGTAGTGCCCTTCGCGGACGTAGCGGTCATAGTGGAGGAAATCCTCCACCGTCTGGATGCCCGGGACGCGCACAAGCTCCGTCCCGTCTGGCAGCATGTAGAGGAAAAGGGGCGTGGCAAAGGCCCGCCAGCGCACGCCCAGGTCCGCCTCCGTGATCCGCTCCCCACTGGGCAGACGCAGTCGTTTTCCGCTTTCCGCATCCACATAGACCAGCACGTAGTGGCGGGTGAGCAGCGACTTCAGTTGGGGATCGACAAAGGTCTTCTTGTTGACCTCATCGCACCATGCACAACCGAAGCGACCAAAGTAGATAAACAGCGGCTTGTTCTCCTTACGCGCCCGCACGACGCCCTCGTCGAACGGCAAGAAGGGATAACCGGGCGGCGGATCGGCCCACGCCTGGGTGGAAGTCAGAAGACACAACAAGGTCAAGAGACGAAATCGGTACACCACCTTCTCCTCACGCACCCCGTGCACGCAGGCAAGCCGATCCCGGCACCGCTTCCCCGGGGGCGATGGAATCCCCCCGTCAACCCAGGCAGCCGCCACGCCGCTGCCCCTGCCAAAGCGCTCCCAGTGAAGGAAGCGTTTCCAGGTGGGTTTTACATTCACACTGAATAGAACATGGCCGGAAAATTGCCAGGGCAAGGCTCGCGCCCGCAGTGGCGCCTCCCTACAATAGGGCCTTTACGCTGGGAGATTGTCCATGATGCGAACCCTGGTTTTCCTTCTCCTTGCCCTCCTGATGGCCCCGGCTGCGCACGCCTCGCCGCCGGTGGTGGAAATGCAGACGAACCTGGGCACGGTGGTCATCGAACTCTACCCCGATAAGGCGCCCAAGACGGTGGAGAATTTCCTCCGCTATGTGGAGAGCGGCCATTACAAGGGCACGATTTTTCACCGGGTCATCGCCGGCTTCATGATCCAGGGGGGTGGATTCGACACCCGTTTCCGGGAAAAGCCCACCGGCCCGCCCATTCCCAACGAAGCCAACAACGGTTTGCGCAACGAACGTTACACGGTGGCCATGGCGCGCACCATGGAACCCCATTCGGCAACGGGACAGTTCTTTATCAATGTGCGGGACAACGATTTCCTCAACTACACGGCGCCAACGGTGCGCGGCTGGGGTTATGCCGTGTTCGGGCGGGTGATCCGCGGCGAAGAGGTCGTCGATCGCATCGCCCGGCTGCCCACCGGCGCCGGCGGCCCCTTCCCCGCCGACGTGCCGCAGCAGATGGTCGTCATCGAGGATATGCGCAGAGTCCAGTAACCATGCCCCGTCGCGGCTTCACCTGGTCTTCCATCCTCGCCCTGCTGCGGGAACACCGCCGATCCCTCCTCATCGCCCACGCCGTGGCCATCGGTGGGGCCCTGGCCAGCGTCCCCGTTCCCCTGCTCATGCCGCTGATGGTGGATGAGGTCCTGCTGCAGAAGCCGGGTCCCATGGTGGAAATGATCGACCGGCTCACCCCCGCGGCGTGGCATGGGCCGGTGCTCTACATCCTCGCCGCCCTGCTTTTGACCCTGCTGTTGCGTCTGACCGCCCTCGTGCTCGGGGTGTGGCAGGCCCGCGAGTTCGTGCTCATCGCCAAGGATGTGGTCTATCGCATGCGGGAGCAGCTCCTTTTGCGCCTGTCCCGCATCGCCCTTGCCGAATACGAAACCCTGGGCAGCGGCACCGTGGCCTCCCACCTGGTGAAGGACCTGGATGCAGTGGACAACTTCATCGGCGTGTCCATCTCCAAGTTCGTGGTGGCCGTGCTGTCCATCATCGGCACGGCGGTGGTGCTGCTGTGGATGCACTGGAAGCTTGCCCTGTTCATTCTGCTCCTCAACCCTGCGGTCATCTACTTCACCATGGTCCTGGGCAAAAGGGTGAAGGAGCTCAAGAAACGCGAGAACAGCGCGTTTGAACTGTTCCAGCAATCCCTCACCGAGACCCTGGATGCCATCCACCAGATCCGGGCCCTGAACCGGGAACGCCATTACATCGCCCAGGTCATCGATCGGGCGCGGGGGATACGCACCCACACGGCAGCCTTTTCCTGGAAATCCGATGCGGCGGGACGGCTGTCCTTCCTCGTCTTCCTCTTCGGTTTCGATGTCTTCCGGGCACTCGCCATGTTCATGGTGCTCTTCTCGGGTCTTTCCATCGGCCAGATGATGGCGGTGTTCGGCTACCTCTGGTTCATGATGGGCCCGGTACAGGAGATCCTGGGCATCCAGTATGCCTATTACGGTGCCAAGGCCGCCCTGTCACGGGTGAACAAGCTGCTGCGGTTGCAGGAGGAGCCGGAATATCCCCATCTCAAAAACCCTTTTCGGGGCAAGCGCACAGTGAGCCTGGCGGTGGAGGATGTTTATTTCAGCTACGGCGATACACCGGTGTTGAACGGCGTGTCCCTGTCCATTGCGCCCGGGGAAAAGGTGGCCCTGGTGGGGGCTTCCGGTGGGGGCAAGTCCACCCTGGTGCAGGTGATCCTGGGGCTTTACACCCCCCAGTCGGGAACGGTGCGCTTCGACGGCGTCCCCATCGAGGAAATCGGTCTCGACGTGGTGCGCTCCCACGTGGGCACGGTGCTGCAGCATCCTGCGCTCTTCAACGAGACGGTGCGCATGAATCTCACCTTGGGGCGGGAACTCACCGACGACCAGCTGTGGCGGGCGCTGGAAATCGCCCAGCTTGCCGACACCGTGCGCGCCATGCCGAAGGGCCTCGACACCCTCATCGGGCGCCAGGGCGTGCGTTTGTCCGGTGGCCAGCGTCAGCGCCTGGCCATCGCCAGACTGGTCTTGTCCGAGCCGCAGGTGGTCATCCTCGACGAGGCGACTTCCGCCCTCGATGCGGAAACGGAAGCCCGCGTGCACGCCGCCCTGGCCGATTTCCTGGAAGGGCGTACCACCCTGATCATCGCCCATCGTCTCTCAGCGGTGAAACAGGCGGACCGCGCCCTGGTCTTCGAGAACGGTCAGATCGTGGAGGAAGGCGCCCACGAGCAGCTCATCCGGCGCGATGGATTGTATGCGCGCCTGTATGGAGCGCTGCAGCATTGACATGGGAGAACTCATCATCATCGCCCTGGCCTGGCTTGCCTACGGCGCGTTGCATTCCCTTGCCGCAAGCCTCAGGGTCAAGGGCTGGGTGGCAAAGCACTATCCCCCCTTCCTGCCCGCCTACCGCCTCGCCTATAACCTGATCGCCACCGTGTTGCTGTTGCCCCCACTGGCCCTCACCTGGCGCTTCCGGGGCCCCTTGCTGTGGGACGTCCCCGCGCCGGTGGAATGGGCGGGGGCGCTCCTGGCGGTGGGAGGGTTCGCCGTCAGCCTGCGCTGGTATGACGGCGCCACCTTCCTGGGCCTGCGCCAGTGGCGCGACCGCGTGGGCCCCGACGCCGAGGCGGAGGCCTTCACCCTCTCCCCCCTGCACCGCCATGTGCGTCATCCCTGGTATGCGCTGGGGCTGCTCTTTCTTTGGACACGGGACATGGATGCGGCCTGGCTCGTCACCGCCGCAAGCCTCACCCTCTACCTCGTGGTGGGCAGCCGCCTGGAGGAGAACAAGCTCATCGCCCGCTACGGGGAAGCCTACCGGCGCTACCGCCGGCAGGTGCCCGCCTTCCTGCCATGGCCGGGGCGCAGCCTCAGCCCCCGGCAGGCCAAGGCGCTGGAACCCCTGGCGCGGCGATCCCCCGCCGGGATGGATCCCCGCTGACGGACACGGCCCAGGTGACTCAGGCCCGGTGGACGGTGACGCGGTTCGCCTGCAACCCCTCGTCGGCGGTTTCGACGAGAAAGGTCACCTCGTCCCCCACCCGCAGGTGTTCGAAATCCGGGTGCACCACATTGAAGCGGTGGAAATAAAGCTCCTCGCCGGTCGCGGTCTCGATGAAGCCATAGCCTTCCTCGGGGAAGAGGCGGGCAATGCGCCCGCGGCTCTCCACCTCGTGGGTCTTCACCTCGCCCCGCTGCTTGCGCGCGAAATCCTCGAGCTTGCGCCGGGCGGCGTCGAAGGCGTCCCGGATCGCCACGTAGATGTCTTCCGCCTTGTCACGGTTGATGACGATCTCGCCCCCCGGCACGGTGATGTCGAGACGGATGTTGTAGAGCTTGCCCTGATGATGATGGCGCTGGATGGTGCCCACCACGGCCCGCACCGCCATGATGCGGTCGTAGAAGCGGTCGAGTTTTTCCGCCTTTTCCCGGATCGCGGCCTCGATGGCATCGGAGTGGGGCACGTCGCGGAAAGTGACTTGCAGGGGAAGTTGCATGATGGCTCCCTTGGAGTTTAAGTCTTGGAATGATGGCGCAAAGCTGCAAGTTTACCATCGGCCGCCCCCGGGAGGCTTCGCGCCACCGGCGGGAACCTCAAGGCGGGGATGGGCTCAAAAACGCCCGCAGCCTCCGGGGCCAAAAGGGGTTCCCGTGATGCGCCTCGCCCAAGGCCAGCCACGCCAAGTCCCGGCGCAAAAACGCCCCGGGTAGAATGGAGCCATGAACGTTTCAGCCCCCAAGCCCCTCATGCGTTACCGCCCCTACTGGGCCCGGCGCTTCGGCACCGCCCCATTCCTGCCCATGAGCCGGGCCGAGATGGACGCCCTAGGCTGGGATTCCTGCGATGTGATCCTGGTGACGGGCGATGCCTACATCGACCATCCCAGCTTCGGCATGGCGCTGGTGGGCCGGCTGTTGGAGGCCCAGGGGTTCCGCGTGGGCATCATCGCCCAGCCGGACTGGCATTCCGCCGAGCCATTCCGCGCCCTGGGCCGGCCCAATCTCTATTTCGGCGTCACCGCCGGCAACATGGATTCGATGGTCAACCGCTACACCTCGGACCGGCGCATCCGTTCCGACGACGCCTATACCCCCAATGGCGAGCCCAACCGGCGTCCCGACCGCGCGGTGCTGGTCTATGCCCAGCGTTGCCGCGAGGCCTATCCGGATGTCCCCATCCTCCTCGGCGGCATCGAGGCGAGCCTGCGCCGCATCGCCCACTACGACTACTGGTCGGACAAGGTGCGCCGCTCGGCCCTGGTGGACGCCAAGGCGGACATGCTGATCTACGGCAATGCGGAACGGGCGCTGGTGGAGCTCACCCATCGGCTGGCGAAGGGCGAGCCCATCGGCGCCATCACCGACATCCGCGGCACGGCCTTTCTGCGCCCGCGGGGCTGGCGGCCCGGGCCAGAGTGGGTGGAAATCGATTCCACCCGGGTGGACACACCAGGGCCGCTGATGCCCCCCGTCAATCCCTATGCCGCGGAACCGCCAGTGGCCTGCGAAGCCCCGTCCACCCACGTGGTGCGCCTGGAACGTCCCCGGGCCGGGGCGGACCGCTCGAGGACGGTGATCCGCCTGCCCGCCTTCGAGCAGGTGGCCAGCGACCCCGTGCTCTACGCCCATGCCTCGCGGGTGCTGCACCTGGAATCCAACCCCGGCAATGCGCGCGCCCTCGTGCAGGGCCACGGGGAGCGGGACGTCTGGCTCAATCCGCCACCGCTGCCCCTGAGCACCGAAGAGATGGATTACGTCTATGGCCTGCCCTATGCGCGGCGGCCGCATCCGGCCTATGGGGAGGCGCGGATTCCGGCGTGGGAGATGATCCGCTTTTCCGTCACCATCATGCGCGGCTGCTTCGGCGGTTGCACCTTCTGCTCCATCACCGAGCACGAGGGACGCATCATCCAGAGCCGCTCCGAGGCGTCCATCCTGCGCGAGATCGAAGACATCCGCGACCGGACGCCGGGCTTCACCGGGGTCATTTCCGATCTGGGCGGACCGACCGCCAACATGTACCGCATGGCCTGCAAAAGCCGGGAGATCGAGGCCGCCTGCCGGCGGCTGTCCTGCGTCTATCCGGACGTGTGTGGCAACCTCAACACCGATCACAGCCCCCTCATCGCCCTCTACCGCAAGGCACGCGCCATTCCCGGCGTGAAAAAGGTGCTCATCGGCTCCGGCATCCGCTACGACCTCGCCGTGCGCTCGCCGGAATACATCCGGGAGCTTACGCAGCACCATGTCGGCGGTTACCTCAAGATTGCGCCGGAACACACGGAACCGGGCCCCCTTGCCCACATGATGAAACCCGGTATCGGCAGCTACGAGAAATTCAAGCAGCTCTTCGACCGCTTTTCCCGTGAGGCCGGCAAGGAGCAATACCTCATTCCCTACTTCATCGCCGCCCATCCCGGCACCACCGACGAGGACATGCTGAAGCTCGCCCTGTGGCTGAAGCGGAACGGCTTCCGCCTCGATCAGGTGCAGACCTTCCTGCCAACGCCCATGGCGCTGGCCACTACCATGTACCACACCGGGCTCAATCCCCTGCGCGGACTGCGGCATGCGCAGAAGGTGAAGGTGGTGCGCGAAGGCCGCATCCGGCGGCTGCACAAGGCCTTCCTCCGCTACCATGACCCGGAGAACTGGCCGCTTTTGCGGGAGGCGTTGAAACGCATGGGTCGCGCCGATCTCATCGGCAACGGCAAACATCATCTCGTCCCCGCCTGGCAGCCGCCGGGCACGGGACTTGCGCCGGAAGGGCGGCGACGGCCCCCGCGCGCCACCGGCAGGAGCGGCGCCAAAGGGGTGTAAGGCGCGTGGCATAATCTGTGGAGCCCCACCAGGAGCGCTTATGTCCGTCCTTTCCCGCTTCCAGTCCGAGCTGCCCCGTCTGGCGGCGCTGCGCCATGATCTGCACGCCCACCCGGAGCTCGCCTTCGAGGAACACCGCACCAGCGACGTCGTTGCCCGCTTTCTGGAAAAGGCGGGGGTGGAAGTCCATCGCGGACTGGCCGGCACCGGCGTGGTGGGCGTGCTGCGCGCCGGCCACAGCCGCCGTGCCATCGGCCTGCGGGCGGACATGGACGCCCTGCCCATCGAGGAGGAAAACACCTTTCCCCACCGTTCCCGTCATGCCGGCCGCATGCACGCCTGCGGCCACGATGGCCACACCACCATGCTGCTGGCGGCCGCCGAATACCTGGCGGGCAGCCGCCGCTTCGACGGCACGGTGTATTTCATCTTCCAGCCCGCCGAGGAAGGCGAGGGCGGCGCCCGCGCCATGATCGAAGACGGCCTGTTCACCCGCTTCCCCATGGAGGCGGTGTACGGCCTGCACAACTGGCCGGGCCTTGCCCTGGGCCAGTTCGCCGTACACCGGGGGCCGGTGATGGCGGGCACGGACCAGTTCGACATCGTCCTGCGCGGGCAGGGTGCCCATGCCGCCATGCCCCACCAGGGACGGGATCCCATCGTCGCCGCTGCCGCGCTGGTAGAGGCCCTGCAATCCATCGTCAGCCGCAGCACCGATCCCCTGGATGCCGTGGTGGTGAGCGTGACCCGTTTCCACGCCGGCGAGGCCTACAATGTCATCCCTCCGGAAGCGAAGCTGGGCGGCACGGTGCGCACCCTGCGGACGGAGGTGCAGCAGGAGGTGGAAAGCAACCTTAAGCGGCTTGCCATGGGGATTGCCCAGGCCCATGGCATGGAGGCGCAGGTGTTTTATCGGCGCGGATATCCCGCCACCGTGAACGACCCGCGGGAGGCGGAATTCTGCCGCCAGGTGGCCGCGCAACTGGTGGGGGAAGAACAGGTACGGGCTGATCTGCCGCCCTCCATGGGCGCCGAGGATTTCGCCTACATGCTGCAGGAAAAACCGGGCTGCTATGTCTGGCTGGGCAATGGTCCCGGCACGGGCGGTTGCACCCTGCACAATCCGCGCTACGATTTCAACGACGCGCTGCTGCCCATCGGTGCCGCCTACTGGGTCACCCTGGTGGAGACCCGGCTTGCACCATGAGGCACGGTGCCCCAAGCAAAAACAACAAGGAGGAGGACCATGGAGTTGCAGGGATCGACCCAGATGGTGACCGGCGGCATCATGCTGGAAAGCTATCTTCTGCTGTTGTTGGGCATCATGCTGTCCACCGGGGTGCTGGGCGGCATCGCCAATTATTTCCTCAGCGAACGGGCGGCGGGCTTCGCCCTCAAGGCGCTTTTGCGCCACGTCGTGCTAGGTGTGGTCGCCGCCTTC
This sequence comes from Burkholderiales bacterium, assembly GCA_023511995.1. Lineage (NCBI taxonomy): Bacteria > Pseudomonadati > Pseudomonadota > Betaproteobacteria > Burkholderiales > Burkholderiales bacterium. Next base: position 231,474 of record JAIMAL010000001.1, on the reverse strand, counting down.
ACCGTGCCCCTTTTCCTCAACATGATCTCCAGCGATCTCCTGGCCATGGCCAAGTCGCGGCCCATCGATCTCTTCGTCTTCGCCGGTTTCTGCCTCCTGTTCGTGCTTTTCTCACGGCGGCTTCTGGATAACCTCTCGGACCGCCTGCGCGCCGCGGTCGGTGGCGGACAGGACTGAGAGGGCGCCATGGAAAACACCGCCAACCTGTTCGATGCCTACATGGTGGTCGTCTTCACCGTCATGGTGAGCGCCGGCGTGCTGGCCGGTGTGGCCAATTTCTTCCTCGCGCAAGCCACGAGCAGCCGGGAGCTCGTCAAATACGTGATCCTCGGCATCGTCGCCGCCCTCACCGTGCCCCTCTTCCTCAACATGACCTCGAGCAATCTCCTCGAATTCGGCCGCACGCGGCCCCTTGCCGTGTTCGTCTTCGCCGGTTTCTGTCTCCTCTATGTGCTGCTCTCCCGCCGCCTCTTCGAGGCGGTGGCCAACCGCCTGCTGCAGCGGGCGGCCCGCGCCCCGGTGAGCCCACCCCGCACCGTGGAGGAATTCTTTCGCGTCGGTCTATCCCCCGGTGACCTGGAAATCATGCAGGCAGTGGCGCGTGGCGGCTCCGTCTACGACAACCTGACCACCCTCAGCGCCAAGCCGCCGGCGAAGGAAGTCGTCAACGCCCGCCTTGCCCTGCTGCGGGAGATGGGGCTCGTGGAACTCACCACCGATGAAAAGAACGTGATGCACCTGTGCCTGTCGCCCACGGGTGCCCGGCTGCTGGGCGAAGTAGGGAGCGAGCAGCATGCGTGAGCGCCCGGAGAAAAGCCATGGATGAAGCCGATCTCAGGAACGAACTGGAACGCCAGCTCTACGCCGCCCAGACCGGCGAGACCGACAGCGAAACCTTCATGAGACAGCTCGTGGAGGCGCAGGTGTTCATGCCGGTGAAGGACGACACGGCGCCCGGCGGCATCCAGCGTTCCACCCGCGCCACGCCGCTGGTGGTGCAGGATGCGGAGGGCCCCGCGGTGTTGGTGCTGTTCACCAGCCCCGAGCGGGCCAAACCCTTCCTCGAAAATTACCCGGAATTCCGCGGCGGACTGCTCACGGAATTCCGCTGGGTGCTGGAGCGGATGGAACCGGGCTTCGGCATCGTCATCAATCCCGGTGACGAGCTGGGCCTGGACATGGAGCCGGAGCTCGTGGCGCAACTCGCACGCAGCCTCTCCCCCCTGCACTGAGCCGGCGATGAACAAGCGGTAATGGGGAAGGCCGCGGGCAGCCCTTAAACTTCCGTTCACCCCGACGATCATGGCACCCCGCCGCCCCCAGCGATTAAACGGCGATTCGCCAGGATCGTTGCCTTAACCCCTGCCCTCTCCCACAGGGGCGGGAGGGAGGAGAAAACGCTTCGCGTCATTTGAGGTTAAACTGGCCTTGCTTTGCAACAAGCCTGTCTTCCAACCCAGAAAAGGAGCCATCATGAACAGCCGTTTCCTGCGCCTTACCAGCCGTTTCGCCCTTGCCGTCATGCTGCTCATCACCCTGCCCCTGCAAACCGCCCAGGCGGGCCTGGTGACCACCGGCGACATCGTCCGCGAGCAGGCCAATGACCGGCAGCGCGTGGCCGAATTGCTCGACCGTGCCGAAGTGCGCGCCGCCCTGGAAGCCCGCGGCGTGGACATGAACGAAGCCAAAAAGCGGGTCGCCGCGCTCACCGACGAGGAAGTGGCCCTGATCGCCGGCAAGCTGGACGAGGTCCCGGCGGGTGGCGATGTGCTGGGGGTGATCGTGTTCCTCTTCCTCGTCCTCCTCGTCACCGACATCCTGGGCTTCACCAAGGTCTTCCCCTTCACGCGGCCGGTGCGCTGATTGGACCGCTTTCCCATGGCGAAGGCCCGCCTCGGCGCGGGCCTGTTGCTTTTGCTGCTGCTCGCCGGCTGCGCCGGCACACCGCAACTCGATGCGCTGCGGCAGGCCGCGCCGGCGCTGCCGCCGCGGGTGGAACTCACCGCCGTGCCCTTCTTCCCCCAGGAAAGCCATCAATGCGGCCCGGCCTCCCTGGCCATGGCCATGGCCTTCGCCGGGCGGCCGGTCACGCCCGAAGCGCTCACACCGCAGGTGTATCTGCCGGCGCGGGAAGGCAGTCTCCAGGTGGAAATGCTCGCCGCCACCCGCCGCCAGGGGCTGCTCGCCTATCCCCTGGCACCGTCTCTTGCCGATCTGCTGACCGAGCTGGCGGCAGGCCATCCCGTGATCGTGCTGCAGAATCTTGGCCTGGCGGCACTGCCCCTGTGGCACTACGCCGTGGCCATCGGCTATGACCTGCCCCAGGAAACCCTCCTCCTGCGCTCCGGGCTTACCGCCCGGGAAGTGATGCCCCTTGCCACCTTCGAGCACACCTGGGCACGCAGTGGCTATTGGGCCATGCTGGCATTGCCCCCCGACCGCCTGCCCGCCACGGCCCGGGAAAGCGTCTATGTGGCGGCGGCGGTGGCCTTGGAGCAGGCCGGTGAAGTGGAAGCGGCGCAGACCGCCTACCGTACCGCGCTTGCCCGCTGGCCGGGGAATTTCCTGGCCAGGATGGGGCTGGGCAACACCGCGGCGGCACGGGGGGATTGGCGGGGGGCGGAAGCCGCCTTCCGCCAGGCAAGCCTCGACCATCCCGGTGAATGGACGGCCCACAACAACCTGGCCTGGGCCCTCATGGAACAGAAGCGTTGGCGCGAGGCACTGGAAGCGGCAAGGCAGGCCATTGCCCTTTCCCCGGGCAACCCGCAGGCCGCGGAGACCCTGCGCCGCATCGAGGCTGCGCTTGCGCCGCAGGCCCCCGCCCCCGACGGCAGGAAACGCAGACAGGAACGCCATAGGGATCCCACCCCCGGGACTTGAGGCTTGCGGGGTCTTGTGCGCCGCGAGGAGATGGTTTCGTCTCGAAACCTTTCCGGCGGCAGCCGCAACAAGGATCCTCACAAACCGGGCAGGATGCCTTTCATGCCCCGCAGCATCTTGGCGAAGCCCCCCCGCCTCAGGGACTTCATCATCTTCTGCATGTCCTCGAACTGCTTGAGCAGGCGGTTGACCTCCTGCACCTGCACCCCGGCGCCGGCGGCGATGCGCCGTTTGCGGGAGGCCTTGATGATGGCAGGATTGGCGCGCTCCTCCGGGGTCATGGAATTGATGATGCCCTCCACCCGGCGCAGGAGGCGATCATCGATGGCCTGCCCCCTGGCCGCGTGGGCAAGCTCACCCGGCAGCTTGTCCAGCAGCGCGGCGAGCCCCCCCATTTTTTGCATCTGCCGCAGTTGGTCGCGGAAATCCTCGAGGTCGAAGCCCTTGCCGGTCTTGAGTTTTCGAGCGAGCTTCGCCGCCTCCGCCTCATCAACCTGGCGCCGCGCCGCCTCGATGAGGGAGAGCACATCGCCCATGCCCAATACCCGGGAAGCCATGCGTTCCGGATGGAAGGGCTCAAGGCCCGTGGGCTTTTCCGATACACCGACGAATTTGATGGGCTTGCCGGTGACACTCACCACCGACAGCGCCGCCCCGCCCCGCGCATCCCCATCCAGCTTGGTGAGCACGATGCCGGTGAGCGGCAGGGCCTCGTTGAAGGCCCGCGCCACGTTGATGGCATCCTGCCCCTGCATGGCATCCACCACGAAGAGGGTTTCGATGGGGTTGAGCGCCGCGTGAAGGGCGCGGATCTCCTCCATCATCTCCTGGTCGATGGCAAGCCGCCCCGCGGTATCCACGATGAGCACGTCGTGGTAGTGTCTCCGCCCATAATCGAGCGCCGCCGAGGCAATGGCGAGTGGACCCGCTCCGGCGGGTGACTCGAAGAAATCCACCTCCAGGGCGCGGGCGAGCTGACGCAACTGCTCGATGGCCGCCGGCCGATAGACGTCACAGCTGGCAAGAAGGACTTTCTTTTTCTGTTCCTTGAGCAGGCGCGCCAGTTTGGCGGCAGTCGTGGTCTTGCCCGAGCCCTGCAGACCGGCGAGCAGAATCACCGCCGGCGGGGTGGTGGCGAGATTGAGGGCGGCATGGCTGCCCCCCATGAGGCGGGTGAGTTCCTCGTGCACTACCTGGATCAGGGCCTGGCCAGGCGTCAGCGACGCCATCACCTCCCGCCCCAGCGCGCGCGCCTTGACGTGGGCGATGAAATCCTTCACCACCGGCAGCGCCACATCCGCCTCCAGCAAGGCCATGCGGACCTCGCGCAGGGCATCGGCGATGTTGTCCTCGGTCAGGCGGGCCTGACCGCGGAGGTTCCGGATGAGACCGGACAATCGGCTGGTCAGTGTGTCGAGCATGGAATGAAGTCAGGCAAAGGAAAGGCTGGGCTATAATCCCCGGGGATCAAGCGCCGGAAAATGCCATTCTACACCTGATGCCTCTCACCCTTCTTTCCCTCCTCACCGCGCTGCTTTACGGGGCCTTGGCCTGGTACTGCCGGCGTCGCGCCAGTGCCGAGGGCGGGCCCGGCGTCGAGTGGCTTTTGCCAGCCCCCCTGTTGCTGCACGGTCTGCTCCTTTACGTGTCCATCTTCACCGCGCAGGGGGTGAACATCGGTCTTGGTAATGCCATTTCCGTCATCACCTGGGTCACCCTGGTCCTCTATGGAGCAAGCAGCGTGCGCTATCACCTGCGGGCCCTCACGCCGGTGGTGCTGCCCATCGCCGCCGTGGGGGCGCTCGCGCCCCTTCTGCTGCGGGACAGCCACGTCGTGCCCTATGGCGGTTATGCCCTCTTTCACGCCCACTTCGCTGCAGCCTTTCTCGCCTATGCCCTGTTCACCATCGCCGCCCTGCACGGCATCGTCATGGCCTTCGCCGAAAAGCGGCTGCATACCCGGCAGCCTTCCCCACTCGCCGGGCTACCCCCCCTCATGACCATGGAACAGTTGCTGTTCCGTCTGATTGGCGCCGGCTTTCTGCTGCTCACCCTCACCCTGGTAAGCGGCATGCTCTTTTCCGAGGAATTGTTCGGCCGGCCCTTTTCCTTTGCCTATTTCACCCAGCACAAGACGGTGTTCGCGACGTTGTCCTGGCTCTTCTATGGTGCCCTCCTTGTCGGCCGGCGTGTCTATGGCTGGCGCGGGCGCACGGCGCTGATTCTGAGCCTGGCCGGTTTCTTCACCCTGCTGCTCGCCTACGTGGGCACCAAGACCGTGCTGGAAATGCTCCTCCATCGCGGCTAGTCGCGATTCTCCCCTTACGGTAAACTTGCGCCCCTTTCGCCGCGGTTTGCCCCATGTACGCCTTTTATTTCGAGGATGGCCACTTCCGGGTGGGCACCATCCTCGCCGACAACGGCACCTCCCTGCACATCGAAGCCCAGCACGGCCGGCGTGCCAAGATCAAGGCAGCCGACGTGCTCATCCGTTTTGGCGAGCCGGCACTGAACGGTTTCATGGAAACGGCGCAGAAGCTTGCCGACGAGATGGATCTGGATTTCCTCTGGCAGGCGGCGGGCACGGAGGAATTCGATTACCGGGACCTGGCACGGGAATATTTCGGCCATGAGCCCAACGCGGTGGAAGCGGCCGCCCTGCTCCTCAAGCTCCAAGGCGCGCCCATGTACTTCTATCGCAAAGGACGCGGCCGTTACAAACCGGCACCGGAGGATGCCCTGAAGGCGGCATTGGCCAGCGAAGAACGCAAGCGCCGGCAGGCGGAGCAGCTCGCCCAGTGGGTGGCCGAGCTCACCGCCTTTCGCCTGCCGGAGGCATTCCGTCCCGCGTTGCAGCGCCTCCTCTATGCGCCGGAAAAAGGCGCGCTGGAGACCAAGGCGCTGGAACAGGCTGCCGCCGCCACCAATCTTTCCATTCCCCACCTGCTGGAAAAATGCGGCGCGATTCCCTCAAGCCGTGACTACCATCTCAACCGCTTCCTGCTGGAGTGGTTCCCCGAGGGGCGTGGTTTTCCGCCGCTGCCGCCAGTGGAAGTGCCGGACGATCTGCCGCTGGCGGAGGTGGCGGCCTTCAGCATCGATGACGAGACGACCACGGAAATCGATGATGCCCTCTCCCTCACCCCCCTGCCCGATGGCCGAACCCGGGTGGGTATCCACATCGCCTGTCCGGCGCTCGGCGTGACTGTGGGCGCCGAACTGGATGCCATCGCCCGCCGGCGGCTTTCCACCGTCTATATGCCCGGCGACAAGATCACCATGCTGCCGGACGAAGCGGTGGCCGCCTACACCCTGCGCGAAGGCGCTGCCTGTCCCGCTTTTTCCACCTATTTCACCGTGGGACCGGATTACGAAATCACGGCCATGGAAATGCGGATCGAAAAGGTGCCCATCGTCGCCAACCTGCGCCATGAGACCCTGGAGCCCCTGTTCAACCGGGACACCATCGGCCAGGAGGCGGATTACCGCTACCGGGCGGAACTGGAGTGGCTGTGGCACTTCGCCGAGCACCTGGAGGAAAAACGCGGCGGCAAGGACCGCGGCCGCAGCCTGGTGCCGGAGTACACCTTCCGCGTCGAGGGCGAGACGGTGCGCATCCTGCATCGGCAACGGGGTACCCCCATCGACAAGGTGGTGGCGGAGATGATGATCCTGGTCAACAGCCGCCTCGGCCAACTGCTGGCGGAACAGAAGCTCGCCGCCCTCTACCGCGCCCAGACCAACGGCAAAACCCTGATGACCACCGAGCCCCTGCCCCACCAGGGGTTGGGGGTGAGCCACTACACCTGGACGAGCTCCCCCTTGCGCCGTTACGTGGACCTCGTCAACCAGCGACAACTAATCGCCCATCTGCGCGGGGAGCCTCCCCCCTACTGCAGAGAAGCGTTGCAGGCCATTGCGCGCGATTTCGAGACCGCCTACGAGGCCTATAACGAATTCCAGCGCCACATGGAACGCTACTGGACCCTTCGCTATCTGCTGCAGGAAAACCTCACCGAAGCCACCGCCACCGTGATCCGGGAAAACCTGGTGCGCTTCGATACGCTGCCGCTGGTGAACAAGGCCGTCGCCCTGCCTGCGCTGGAGCCTGGTACCCGCGTGCGGCTTGCCATCCGCAGCGTGGACCTCCTCACCCTGGAGGTCGTCTGTCCCTTCCGGGAAGTGGTCACCCCGTAGTGCTGCAAACCGTTACAATGCGCTGAGGAGGCCGTTCTCCACCGATCCTTCGACACTCGCGTGAACCTTCGCCTTTCCTCTGTGCGCAGCCCCTTTGGCAATCTGCCGCCGATTGCGATCACCATGACGCTATCGGCGCTACTCCATGCCGCCGTGCTCAGCCTCCATTTCGTGCCGCCGCCCCGCAGCATGGAAAAAGCGCGCCCGGCGCTGGAGGTGGTGCTGGTCAATGCCCGCTCGCCGCAACGCCCCAGCGACGCCCGTCTCCTCGCCCAGGCCAATCTGGAAGGGGGAGGCAACACCGACCGCCGGCTGCGTGCCACCTCGCCGCTGCCCGCGGTGGGCCAGGAAGACCCGCAGCCGGAGCTCAAGCGGCGGGAGGAACGGGTGAAGGAACTGGAACGGGAGGCGACCCGCCTCCTCGCCCAGGTGCGCGCCACCCGCAATGAGCCTCCACCCAGTCCGCCCGCGGAGTCCACCGCGGAGACGGCGCGGTCGGCGGGCCAGGATCTCATCACCCAGAGCCTGCAGCTTGCCCGCCTGCAGGCCCAGATCGAAAAGGACTATCAGGCCTATCAGGAACGGCCCAAACGCCGCTTCGTCGGGGCGCGCACCGAGGAATACCGCTTCGCCCAGTACGTGGAGGACTGGCGGCTGAAGGTGGAGCGGGTGGGCAATCTCAACTATCCGGAGGAAGCGCGGCGGAAGAAAATCTACGGCAGCCTGCTGCTCACCGTGCACATCCGCAGCGACGGCAGCGTGGAAAGAATCGATCTGGACCGCTCCTCCGGCTCCCCCATCCTGGACGAAGCGGCGATCCGCATCGTCAAGCTTGCCGCGCCCTTCGCCCCCTTCCCGGAAAACGTGCGCAGGGACACCGACATCCTCGCCATCACCCGCACTTGGACCTTCACCCGTCAGGATCAGTTGACGAGCCAGTGAGGCGGAAGCGGATGGGAACCTCCGCCCAGGTGGTGACGGGCTCACCACCGTGCCGCGCGGGGAGGAAGCGCCAGCGCTTCACCGCGGCTGCCGCAGCCTCATCGAGCAGCGGATGGCCTGCCGTCTGCCGCACCCGTACTTCCCCGCAGCTGCCGTCGGCGCGGATTTCCACCCACAGCACCACCCGCCCCTCCAGGCCCAGCCGGCGCGCCGCGAGGGGATAGGAAGGCGGCGGATTGCTAGCGTAGGCGGCCCTCAGATCAGGAGGCGTGGTCTCCATCGCGGTCTCCGTCTCCTTTCGCGTCGCCGGCGTCCAAGCCACCAATGGGAGCGCTGCCGCGGGCGTGGGAGCGGCCTCCTTCGCGGCTGGCGCCGCCGTGGCCTCCAGCACGGAAGTCAAGGGTGCAGACTGGGGGAGCGGAGCAGGGAAAACTTTTGCCACGGGAACCGCGCGCGGCGACCCGGGCACGGGCCCGGCCCTTGCTGCCGTGGTGGGAGCGGAGTGCGGCGGCAGGGAGGTTGTCTTGCCGCTGTCCACGAGCTGCACCACGAGGGGTGAAAAGCTTGTCGGCGCCGCCTCTACCGCGGCGGGTCTCAGGGGTGGCAGCCAGGCAAGAAGCAGGGCGTGTAAAAGCACCGAGCCCAGGAAGCTCACCGCTGCCGGAAGCGGCTCGCGGGGAATTTTCATCCTTCGCCCCCGTTCAGGGACGATCCCCGGCAGCCGAAGCGAGCCATGCCTCGAGCTGCTGCGGGGCGATGGCCCCGGTCACGGCTTCGGCCCTGCCATCCGGCCGGTACAGGTAAGTGCGGGGCAACTCCCCTCGCCAGCGGCGATCAACCTCGAAACGCAGGCGTTCGGCGAAAGCATCGGCGAACACCCAGGATTCCATGCGTGCAAACCGATACGGTCGCAGCGCTGCCGATACCTCTCGCGACGCTTCGGGGCCATCGGTGGACACCAGCACCACTTCGAGTGCGGGGTGCGCCTGCGATAGCGCGGCCAGTTGTTCCAGTTCGGCGTGACAATGCACGCAGTCGACAGACCAGAAGGTCAGGATGAAGGGACGACCGGCGCGGGCCTCGATGATGGCCTTGGCGCTGCCGGGCACGAAGCGTTTGAGGGCCGCGTCCTCCGCCTGCGCGGACGCCGCCAGCAGAAGCGCCCATGCGAGCAGAAGACGCCTCATGGCGCGGGATCCTCGATGGCTTGCAGGCGATAGCCTTCCTGCGCGGTGTTCCACGACACATAAGCCGTCGCGCCGTCGCTGATCAGCAGGGGATGGTCGGAAGCGCCCGCGGTGTCCATCAGGCGGTGCGGCGCGTACCAACTGCGGCCGCCGTCGCGTGAGGCCCTGATCCACACGCTCGCGCGCTGGCCGTCGAACTCCTTCCATGCCAGGAACACCCTCGTCCCTACCACCACCACGCTGGGATGTCCCGCCTGGGCGTCGTAATTGCCGAAGCCCAGCGGCGGCGACAGCTGGCCCGCCGGATCCATCCGCGCATAGAACAACCCGTGACGCTCGGGCCCATCGTTGAACCAGGCCAGATGCCGCGTGCCATCCGCCCCCACGGCCAGCGCCGGGCCGTGATGGGGACAGGCATCCACTTCCCAGCCATCGTGGGACACGCGCACGGGCGCGCTGCCATCCAGCTTGAGCAGGGCGTGGTCGCGCACATTGCGGCCGAAGATGTGGCGCCAGAACACCAGGGGCAGGCCGTCGGTATCGAGGGCGCTCACCACCCGGCAGCATTCGCAGCTGTTGGCGGCAAGGCGCGTATTGGGCGAGAAGTGCGCGCCGCCATCGTCAGACACGGCATGGTAGAGGGCGGCCCCCGCATAGGGGCGGCCGGCGGCCTGCGCCGCCGCGGCGTCGCGCTTGTCCAGCCAGAACAGGTGAATCCGGCCCCTGCCGTCCACGAGCAGGCTGTGGAAACGGTGGCTGATCACCGCGCGGTCGTCGTTGACCGTGAGGGGCGCGGAAAAGTGCCTGCCGCCATCGAGGGAGCGGGCGAAGCGCACATGGCCGGTGTAGGGCCTGTCGAGACGCTGCGTCCAGGAGACATAGACCCGCTGCCCCGCCACGGCGAGCTTGGGGCGGTTCTCGCCGTCGGCGGCGATGGACTCGGCCTGGTCGTTGACGGCCACCGGCGTGGAGAAGCTTTGGCCCTTGTCGTCGGAGTGGCTCACCCAGACCCGGCCCTCCCACACCTGCGCCCGCCACAGCCGGCCCGCGTCATCGAAGATCGCCGAGACGACAAGCGGCATGTCCGCGCCATGGTGCCCCTGCCCCCACGCGGGCGCGGCGGCAAGCAGCAGGAAAACGGTGAGCCGCCTCACCACTTGGCTTCGATCCCCGCGTAGAGGGTGCGCGGCAGGCCGGGCGCAAATACCTCCGCGCCGGAGGAGACGGAGGCGCTTTCCGCATAGCGCGTGTCCAGCAGATTCTGCACGCTGCCATAGACGCTCAGCAAAGGGGTGAGCGCCCAGTTCGCGCGCAGGTTGAATACGTCATGGCCGGCGTATTGGCGGGTGTTGGCCTGGTCCATCCAGTAGCGCCCCAGTTTCACCCACTCCAACTGCACGCGCTGTCCCTGCGCCGGTGCCCAGGTCAGCCGCACATTGCCGATGACACGGGGCGCGGTCTCCATTTCCTTGCCGCTGTAATCCGCAGTGCCCGGAATCACCCACGTCTCGTAGGTGTGGCGGGCGTAGGAGAGCGCCGCATCCAGGCGCCAGGTCTGCGCGAGCGGCGCCCCCAGGCCCAGCTCCACGCCCCGGTGCAGGGTCTTGCCCGCGTTCACCACCTGGGTGGCATTGGTGAAGGGATCACGATAGCTCAGGATGTCGTCGCGCTTTTGCAGCCGATAGACGGAAAGATCGTAGTCGAGCAAGCCCCTCCTGCCGCGCACACCCGCCTCATACTGGTCCGCCTTCACCGGCTTGAGCCCCAGCGCCGAAGCCGCCGCAAGCTGCGCGCGCAGGGAGGTCGTCTGCGCGGCAGGGCGGAACAGCTGCCCCTCCGAAGGGGCACGGAAGCCATGGTTGTAGGAAGCGAAGAGGCTTGTCTGCGGCGACACGGCAAAGGTCAGGCCCAGCTTGGGGCTCAGATGGGTGAAGCGCACCGTGGTGTCTTCCGCCTGACCGTAGTAACGCGTGACCGGCGCGCCGCTGTTTTCGCGGGTGCTGGCCGCGACCGCACCGGAGAGGTGATTATCGAAGCGATAGCGCAGATTGTCGTAGCGCAGACCCGCGCTCACGCGCATGCGTTCACTCGGCGAAAACTCGCTGTGTACATAGGGCGAAACACCGATGAAAGTCACGGCGTAGTCATAGATCCGCGTGCCCACGGTGTAAGCGGCATAGACCTTCGACGCACCGTTGCCGCTCGTGGTGAGCGTGGCCAGCCGGTTTTCTTCGCGGCTGCCGGGGGTCAGGTCGAGGTCGATGCCTGCGATCAGGCGCGCGCGAAAGGGCGCGAAATCCCGGCGCCATTTGCCCATGACACCGAAGGAACGGTTGGCCGTGATGTAGACGGTGGGGTCATAGGAAAGCGACCAGTTGGGAAGCAGCTCCATGCTGTCGTCGCGCAGATAGGGAGTGAGGGACACCAGGGTGTCGCCCACCTCGCGCTCCCAGGCGCTGGACAGGCGCAGGGCGCTGACCTTGCGGTAGGAGATGGGGGTGTAGTTCTTCGTGGGCGCGTTCTCGTAGTCGCTGCGGATGAGGGCCGAGCTGCCGGCGGTCTGCTGGTCGATGCGGGAGGCGGTGAGCACGGTCTTGAGCAGCGCATCGGCACCCAGGGCGCGGTCCCAGCGCAGGGTCGCGCTTTGCCGGTCGTAGCCGGTGTGCTCGCGCCAGCCGTCGGTGGTGGTGAGATTGAGATCGGCGCGCAGGCCGTCTTCGCCCCAGGTATTGCCGACGCTGCCCAGGAGCCGCCGCCAGCCGTATTCGCCCACCTCGCCGGCGAGCTCGGCCTCGAACTTCGACGGCGCCGGCCGCGTCAGCACATTCACCACCCCGCCGATGGCATCGGAGCCGTAGAGCGCCGTGCCCGGGCCGCGCGTCACCTCGATGCCGCCGGCCTGGGGCACGTTGATCTCGTACAGGGCGTTGTGGTTGAAAAAGCCGGTGGAGCGGGTGGGGATGCCGTCCTCGAGATAGAGATAGACCGGATTGGTGGTGAGCGGCTGGCGGATGGCCGTCATGTGGCCCTCGCCGCCGGTGACATTGACCCACACGCCGGGAGACTGGCCGAGGATCTGGGAGGGATGGCTGGGCTTGTCCTGGCGCACCGTCTCGCCGGAAATGACTTTGACGCTGGCGGGGGTCTCAGACAGCAGTTGGCCTTCGCGGGTACCGGTGACGGTGACTTCGTCGAGGGTGTCGGCGGCGAAGGCGGTGAGGGGGAACAGCAGGACAAACAGGGGATAGCGAACAGCCATGCTGGGGCCTTTCCGGTTTTGAATTGCTTTTATGGTTTTCTGGCAACACGATGCTACTCACCCTCCACTCCACCCGGAATGCGACACGTTGTCGCAGTCTGGGGGCAGCAGCGAGTTTGTCCCGCCCCGGGAATCCTTTATAATCAGCAGTTTCTAATTTTCTAATTGGACAGGAAAGGCATCCCATGCACCTCGGCACCACTTTGACGCAGTTTCTGATCGAAGAACAACGGCGCGTCGCGGGCGCCACCGGCGACTTCACCGGCCTTTTGAACGACGTCGTCACCGCCATCAAGATGATTTCCAATGGCGTCAACCACGGCGGCCTGCTGGGCGTGCTGGGCGCAGCGGGCTCCGAGAACGTCCAGGGGGAAGAGCAGAAAAAGATGGACGTGATCGCCAATGAAATCTTCCTGAAGCGCAACGAATGGGCGGGCCACCTCGCCGCCATGGCCTCCGAAGAAATGGAGGAGCCCTACCAGATTCCCGCCGGCTACCCGCGGGGCAAGTATCTGCTGCTCTTCGACCCCCTCGATGGCTCCTCCAACATGGACGTGAACGTGTCCGTGGGCTCCATCTTCTCCATCCTGCGCTGCCCCGGCGACAGGAACGTCGAAGGTCCCACCCCGGTGGAAGCCTTCCTACAGCCGGGTGTGAAGCAGGTGTGCGCCGGTTACGCCATCTATGGCCCGTCCACCATGCTGGTGCTCACCACCGGTCACGGCGTCAACGGCTTCACCCTGGACCCCAACGTGGGTGAGTTCGTGCTCACCCACGAGAACATGCGCATCCCCGAGGACACCAGGGAATTCGCCATCAACATGTCCAACTACCGCTTCTGGGAGCCGCCCATCCGCCGCTACGTGGACGAGTGCATCCAGGGCAGCCAGGGTCCGCGGGGCAAGGATTTCAACATGCGCTGGATTGCCTCCATGGTGGCCGAGGTGCACCGCATCCTCACCCGCGGCGGTGTGTTCATGTATCCCATGGACAGCAAGCTGAAGGAAAAGGGCGGCAAGCTGCGCCTGATGTATGAGGCCAATCCCATGAGCTTCATTGTCGAGCAGGCGGGGGGCGCCGCGAGCACCGGGCGTACCCGCATCATGGAAATCAACCCCACCCACATCCACCAGCGGGTGCCGGTGATCCTGGGCTCGAAAAACGAGGTGGAGCGCATCGTCGCCTATCACAGGGAAGCGGAGGAAAAGGTCGCCTGATCGAGCGGCCGCGCCGGGAGGTGCGCCTTCAGCCACCGTGAGCATGACGGTGGGCGCGAAACCAGGCCAGCGCCCGTTCCCGGGCGTGGCCGTGATCGACACAGGGCGCGGGATAATCCCGGCCAATGCGGCAGCCACTTGCCTCCTGCGCCAAAGGGCTCATCTCCCAAGGCGCATGAATGGCCGGCGCGGGCACGCGGGACAGTTCCGGCACCCAGCGGCGGATGTAGCGTCCTTCCGGATCGTAGCGGCGCGACTGGGCCACCGGATTGAAGATACGAAACCACGGCTGGGCATCGCACCCGGTGGACGCCGCCCACTGCCAGTTGCCATTGTTCGAGGCCAGCTCGTAATCCAACAGCCAGCGCGCGAAATGGCGCTCGCCCCGGCGCCAGTCCACAAGGAGGTGCTTGCTGAGGAAGGAAGCCACCACCATGCGCACCCGGTTGTGCATGAAACCGGTGGCACGCAACTGCCGCATGCCCGCATCCACCAGGGGATAACCGGTGCGTCCCTCGCACCATCTCGCGAAGTCCGCGTCCGTCCCCGGCCAGGGAAGCCCGTCGAACTCGGCGCGGAAAGCATGATTCACCACCTGCGGGTGGAAGAAGAGGATCATCTGGAAAAACTCCCGCCAGATGAGCTCGGCAAGCCACGCCTGCGCGCCGCCCCCCGCCTGCAGGGCATAGCGCACCAGCTCCCGCACGGAGATCGTGCCAAAGCGCAGATGCACCGAAAGGTGGGAAGTGGCATCGAGGTCGGGCCGGTCGCGCAAGCGGTCGTAGTCCGCAAGCCGCTGCCGGAAGGCGTCCCAGGTAGCGCGGGCCCCGTCCATGCCCGGCGCAACGCCCAGGGCAAGGAGATCGGTGGGGGAAAAGCCCAAGGCCTCAAGGGAGGGCATCTCCCGCCGCGGCGGCGGCGCAAGGCGCGCGGCCCGCACCGCCACGGGCTGGGGCGAAAGGTGCGCCTCGTCAAGGCGCTTGAGCCAGGCCCGGCTGAAGGGGGTGAACACCTGGTAGGGTCGACCGCTTGCGGAGCGCACCTCCTCCGGGTCAAAGATCACCTGGTCCCGGAAAAGGTGAAAGCTTCGACCGACACTTTCGAGAGCCGCCTTCACCTGCGCATCCCGCGCCAGGGCGGCGGGTTCGTAGTCGCGGTTGGCGAACACTGCGTCGCAGGCAAGGGCCTGCGCCAGCGCCGGGATCACCTCCGCGGCACGCCCCACGCGCACGATGAGGCCCCCGCCCCGGGCGGTGAGTGCGGCATCGAGGGCCTCAACCGAGTGCCAGATGAACTCGACGCGCCGGTCGGCGCGATCCGGCAGGGCTTCAAGAATGTCGGTGTCGAAGACGAAGGCACAGTACACCGCCCGCGCGTCATGTAGGGCGCGGGAGAGCGCGGCGTGGTCCTCATCCCGCAGATCGCGGCGAAACCACACCAGCACGCGGTCGAAACGTTCGCCCATGGGGTCTTGCAGGGGTTGGGCGCGAAAAGACGGGATGCGGTGCCGCTGGCCGAGGCCGCCTGCAACGCCGGCCTCTTCCCCGCCCGGGGGAAGAGGCCCTCATCCGCCTTTGCAGGGAAGTTGCCTCTTTAAGGACCAGCGATCCTCTTCGACAAAGGGGGCTGCCCGCGCCGCACGCTTAGAGAGAATTGTGGGTGCCGTCGCAGTAGGGCAGGTTTTCGCTCATGCGGCAGCCGCACAGCCAGACGGTGCCGGTTTCTTTCGCGGTGAAGGGGATGGGCTCCACCCCGGTGCCCTGGTGGGAGCCATCACACCAGGGCTGGTTGCTGCTTTTGCCGCAGGCGCAGTACCAGTATTCCTGGCCGGCCTCGACCTGGACTTCATAGGGGGCATTTTGGGTGGACATGCGTTTCTCCTCGCCATGGGTTAAGGGGGACTTTCCGGCGCGCCATTCTCCCACAAAGGCGCAGGGCGCAAAACCTCCGCCGGGAGAGCGCGGCCGCCCCCGGCGTGTGCGATAATCCCGCCATGGACGGCACCCATCTCGCCCACCACTTCCTCATCGCCATGCCCGCGATGGCTGACCCCTATTTCGCCCGCTCGGTCACCTATCTCTGCGAACACAACGAGCATGGCGCCCTGGGGGTGATCATCAACCGGCCCCTCGACCTCACCCTGGGTGGCTTGCTCAAACAGGTGGGCATCGAACTCAAGGTGCCGGAACTCGCCGAGCGCGCCATCCACTTCGGCGGGCCGGTGCAAACCGACCGGGGTTTCGTCCTCCATCGGCCGGCCGGACCCTGGGCCGCCACCCTCCTCGTGGGCAACGACATCGGGCTCACCACCTCCCGGGACGTGCTCGAAGCCCTCGCCGAAGGGCGGGGGCCGGCGCAGTTTTTCATCACCCTGGGCTATGCCGGCTGGGCGCCGGGGCAGTTGGAACACGAAATTGCCCAGAACGCCTGGCTCACCGCACCCGCGGACCTCAGCATCCTCTTCGAGCTGCCGGTGGAAGCGCGCTTCGACGCCGCCATGGCGCTTCTGGGGCTCAACGCCGCCAACCTCGCCGAGGACGCGGGCCATGCTTAAGATGCCTGCCAGTGGCACGGTGCTCGCCTTCGACTTTGGCGAAAAGCGGATCGGCGTGGCGGTGGGCGAGCTCGCCCTGGGCGTGGCCCATCCCCTCACCACGCTTGCCGCAAGCCGCAAGGAGGCCCGCTTCGCGGCCATCGCGGCGCTGGTGGCGGAATGGCAGCCGGCGCTTTTCGTGGTGGGTCTGCCGCACCATCTGGATGGCGGTGAACACGCCTTCGCCATCCGCTGCCGGCGTTTTGCCCGCCAGCTTATGGGGCGCTTTCATCGCCCGGCGGTGATGGTGGACGAGCGGCTCACCTCGGTGGCGGCGGAAGAGGACCGGCGCGCCACGGGGGGCGTTACCGCCCCCACCGATGCGCTGGCGGCAAGCCATATCTTGCAGAGGTTTTTCGATGAGCACCGCGCCCGCGCTGCCTGAGGCCGATGCCCTGATCCGCCGCCTGGCGGAGGAGATCGCCGGGCACCTCACGCCGCAAAGCGCCGTGGTGGGCATCCACACCGGCGGCGCCTGGGTGGCACAGAAACTCCTCGCCCTCCTCGGGGCGGAGATTCCCCTGGGCACGCTGGACATCGCTTTTTACCGGGATGACTTCAGCCGCATGGGGTTGCATCCCCAGGTGCGTCCGTCCAGCATCGATTTCCCCGTCGAGGGGGCGCACATCATCCTGGTGGATGACGTGCTCTACACCGGGCGCACCGTGCGTGCGGCGATGAACGAGTTGTTCGATTTCGGCCGGCCGGCATCCATCGAGCTTGCCGTGCTCATCGACCGTGGCGGGCGGGAACTGCCCATCTGCGCTCAATACGTGGGGGCTGTGCTGCCGCTGCCGCCCCACCAGCACATCCAGCTTGCGCGGGATCCCCATGGGCGGCTCAGCCTGAGTCTTCTGGACAAGCGACACTGACGCACTTTCCATGGCGCCGAATCCCCAGCTCGACGAAAACGGCAGGCTCCGCCACCTGCTCACCATCGAGGGACTCCCCGCCGAACTCATCCACACCATCCTCGATACCGCGGAATCCTTCGTTGGCGTCAACGAACGGGAGGTGAAGAAAGTCCCGCTACTGCGGGGCAAGGCGATCTTCAATCTCTTTTTCGAGCCTTCCACCCGCACCCGCACCACCTTCGAGATCGCCGCCAAGCGCCTGTCCGCCGACGTGGTCAATCTCAACATCGGGACCTCCAGCCAGACCAAGGGGGAGACCCTCCTCGATACGGTGGACAACCTCGCCGCCATGGGTGCCGACATGTTCGTCGTGCGTCACCCGGAATCGGGTGCTGCCCATTTCATCGCCCGCCATGTGGCGCCCCACATCCGCGTCATCAATGCCGGCGATGGCCGCCATGCCCATCCTACCCAGGGTCTGCTCGACGTATTCACCATTCGCCGCTACAAGGGGGATTTCCGCCAGCTGTCCATCGCCATCGTCGGCGACATCCTGCACTCCCGCGTGGCGCGCTCCGAAATCCATGCCCTGCGCATCCTCGGTGTACCCGATCTGCGCGTGGTGGCCCCGCGCACCCTGCTGCCAAAAGGGGTGGAGGAGCTGGGCGTGACGGTTTTCCATGACATGGCCCGCGGGCTGAAGAACGTGGATGTGGTGATGATGCTGAGATTGCAGAATGAACGCATGCGCGGGCCGCTTCTGCCCAGCGCCGGCGAATACTTCAAGCACTACGGGCTCACCCCGGAAAAGCTGAAGGCAGCCAAACCCGATGCCATCGTCATGCACCCCGGCCCCATGAACCGCGGTGTGGAAATTGATTCCAGCGTCGCCGACGGCCGGCAGGCGGTGATTCTGCCCCAGGTGACCTTCGGCATCGCCGTGCGCATGGCCGTCATGAGCCTCCTGGCGGGAGGGGGTGGCGCATGAAAATCCACATCAAAGGCGCCCGCGTCATCGATCCCGCAAGCGGCTTCGATGGGGTGGCGGACCTTTTCATCGCCGCCGGCCACATCGTCGGTCTGGGCGCGGCCCCCGAAGGCTTCCATGCCAACCGGGTGATCGAGGCCACGGGGCTGGTCGCCTGTCCAGGCCTCGTGGACCTCTCCGCACGGCTGCGCGAGCCCGGTTTCGAATACAAGGCCACCCTGGAGTCCGAATTGCAGGCGGCGGCCGCCGGTGGGGTGACGAGCCTCGCCTGCCCACCCGACACCGATCCCCCGCTGGATGAGCCGGGCCTCATTGAAATGCTGCGCTACCGCGCCCGCAGCCTGAACCTGGCGAGAGTCCATCCCCTCGGGGCGTTGACGCAGAAGCTCGCCGGCGAACGCCTGGCGGAAATGGCCGTACTGCGGGAAGCGGGCTGTGTCGCCTTTTCCCAGGCGGAAGCCCCCCTCACCGACACCCAGGTGCTGCTGCGGGCCATGGAATATGCCGCCACTTTCGATCTGCCCATCTGGCTGCGGCCCCAGGATCCCCACCTCGCCCGCGACGGCGTGGCCCATGACGGGGCGGTGGCGAGCCGACTGGGTTTGCGCGCCATCCCCGCCTGCGCGGAGACCGTGGCCCTGTCCACCATTCTGCTGCTGGTGCGGGCCACCGGCGCGCGGGTGCACCTGTGCCGGCTGTCCACCCGGCAGGGGGTGGAGATGGTCCGCCGCGCCCGCCACGACGGGCTGCCCGTGACCTGCGACGTTTCCATCCACCATCTGCACCTGTGCGACGAGGATATCGGCTGGTTCGACACCCATTGCCGACTCACCCCGCCCCTGCGCGGGCGCGAGGACCGCGCCGCCCTCGCCGCGGGGCTGAAGGAGGGCACCATCGATGCCCTCTGCTCCGATCACACCCCGGTGGATGACGACGCCAAACAGCTGCCCTTCGGCGAGGCCGAGCCCGGTGCCACCGGCCTGGAACTCCTGCTGCCCCTCACCCTGCGCTGGGCGCAGGAAGCGGGCCTGCCCCTGGTCGAAGCCCTGGCCCGCGTGACCAGCATCCCCGCCCGCATCCTGGGCATTCCCCACGGCCGCCTGGCGGTGGGCGCGGCAGCGGACATCTGCCTCTTCGATCCGGAGGGAACGACGCGGGTGACACCCCAGTCCCTGCGCAGCCAGGGCAAGAACACCCCCTTCCTCGGCCAGACGCTGCCGGGCCGGGTGCGCATGACCCTCATGGACGGCCACGTGGTCTTCGAGCAGGGCGGCCCATGACCGCTATCGTCGGCGAACGCCGCCTTTATCCCGCCTGCGCGCGCCCCGGGCCGCACCAGCTTGACAGGCGGGACAGGCCTTTCCAGAATCGGGCCAACCCTGCTTCGAGGTCTGCATCCCTTGGATGACATCCCCTTGAGCGCACTGCTTGCCGCGCTGGCAGTGCTGCTTTGCCTGTCCGCCTTCTTCTCCCTTTCCGAAACCAGCATGATGTCGCTCAACCGCTACCGGTTGCGACATCTCGTCCGGGAAGGCCATCGCGGGGCACGCCTCGCAAGCCGGCTGCTTGCGCGCACCGACCAGCTGCTGGGCGTGATCCTGCTGGGCAACAATCTGGTCAACGCCGCCGCGGCATCGCTCGTCACCGTGATCGTGGTGCGCCTGCTGGGCTCCAGCGAGCTGGCGGTGACGGTGGCGACCCTTTCCGTCACCTTCCTCATCCTGGTGTTCGCCGAGGTGACCCCCAAGGTGGTGGCCGCCGCCTATCCCGAGCCTCTGGCCTTCTTCGCGGCCTATGTGCTGCGCCCGGTCTCCACCCTGCTCTATCCGGCGGTGTGGGTGGTGAATCTCTTCGTGCGCGGCCTCCTTATGCTGTTGCACCTGCGTCCCCACACCGTGGAACGGGACAAGCTGGGGCTGGCCGAGCTGCGCAGCCTGGTGCTGGAAGCAAGTGGCTATCTGCCCGCCACCCACCAGACCATCCTGCTCAATCTCTTCGATCTGGAGAATCTCACCGTGGAGGACGTCATGACGCCGCGTGGGAAGATCGAGGCCATCGATATCGAAGCGGGCGACGAGGCGGTGTGGCAGCAGCTCACCACGGCCCACCACAGCCTTCTGCCCGTCTACCAGGGGGAACCCAACAACGTCATCGGCGTCGTCCACGTGCGCCAGGTGCTGCATGCGGCCCGCTCGGGGCCGGTCACCACGGAAGGACTCAAGAAAATCCTGCGCGAGCCGTATTTCATCCCGATGGGCACGCCGCTTTTCACCCAGTTACAAAACTTTCAGCAAAACCAGCGTAAAGTCGGGCTGGTGGTGGACGAATATGGAGAGTTGCAGGGCCTGCTCACCATGGAGGACATCCTGGAGGAAATCGTCGGTGAGTTCACCCGCCCCGCACCCAGTCACGGTGGCGAATTCCAACAGGAAGCAGACGGCAGCTGGTTGGTGGATGGCGGCACGCCCCTGCGGGAGCTCAACCGCAAACTGGGGACCCACTTCCCCCTCGACGGGCCGCGCACCCTGAACGGCCTGATTTTGGAGCACTTCCAGGACATCCCGGAGGCGGGGGTGAGCCTGAAGATCGCCGGCCATCCGCTGGAGATCGTGCAGACCCAGGGCAGGCTGGTCAAGGTGGTGCGCATCCACCCCGAGCCGGAAGAGGGGACGGCGGAAAAATCGCCTTTACAAACAAACTGATCGCGGGCAGTATTTAACGGGTTTATGAAATTGTCTTAGGAACGCCGAAGCATCGACCCATGGCTGCTGCATCCCTTTCCCCCGCACTCTCGGGCCTGGCGCGCACCCTGGTCCAGCATGGCCGGCTCAAGGAGGCCGATGCGGAAGCCATCCAGACGCAGGCCAATGCCGCGAGCTCCACCTTCGTCACCGAACTGGTGAAGACGCGCAAGATGACGGCCGCCGAGGTGGCGGAGTTCGCTTCCCAGACTTTCGGCTATCCCTTGCTCGATCTGGCCGCGGTGGATGTGGAGCACCTCCGCCGCGAGCTGGGCGAACTCCTGCCGGCGAAGATGGTGCAGGAGCGTCGCGTGGTGCCCCTGTTCAAGCGGGGCGCCCGGCTTTTCGTCGCCGTGTCCGATCCCACCAATCTGCAGGTGCTGGATGACATCCGCTTCCAGACCGGCATGCAGGTCGATCCCATCGTGGTGGAGGACGACAAGCTGGGGCAGGCGCTGGAAAAGTTCACGACTTCGGCGACCCAGCAGCTCACCGAGCTGGTGGGCGAGGAGGTCGAGGAGAACCTGCTGGAGGCCGCGGGCGACACTGAGGCCGCGGAGCAAGCCGCCGCCGAGGTGGAAGACGCGCCGGTGGTGAAATTCCTGCAGAAGGTCATGCTGGATGCCATCAATTCCGGTGTTTCCGACATCCATTTCGAGCCCTTCGAAAAGTTCTACCGCATCCGTTACCGGCTCGATGGAGTGCTCTACGAGGTGGCGCGGCCGCCGCTGGCGATCAAAGACAAGATCGTCTCCCGCATCAAGGTGATTTCCAACCTGGACATCTCGGAAAAGCGGGTGCCCCAGGACGGCCGCTTCAAAATGAAGCTGTCCCAGAACCGGGCCATCGACTTCCGCGTCAGCACCCTGCCCACGCTGCACGGGGAGAAGGTGGTGATGCGTATCCTCGACCCCTCCAGCGCCAATCTGGGCATCGATGCCCTGGGCTATGAGCCGGAGCAGCGGGATGCCCTGCTCGCCGCCATCCACCGGCCCTACGGCATGATCCTGGTGACGGGCCCCACCGGCAGTGGCAAGACGGTGTCCCTCTACACCTGCCTCAACATCCTCAACCAGCCGGGCATCAACATCTCCACCGCAGAGGACCCGGCGGAGATCAATCTGCCGGGCATCAACCAGGTGAACGTGAACGAGAAGGCCGGCCTCACCTTCGCCGCTGCGCTACGTGCCTTCCTGCGCCAGGATCCGGACGTGATCATGGTGGGCGAAATCCGCGACCTGGAAACTGCGGACATCGCCATCAAGGCCGCCCAGACTGGCCATCTGGTGCTGTCCACGCTGCACACCAACGATGCCCCGACGACGCTGACGCGCCTGGCCAACATGGGCGTGGCACCGTTCAACATCGCCTCCTCGGTGATCCTCATCACCGCCCAGCGGTTGGCGCGCCGCCTCTGCCCCCATTGCAAGGAACCCGCCGACATTCCGCCGGAAGCTTTGCTTCGCGCCGGTTTCCGCGAGGAAGACCTGGATGGTTCCTGGCAACCCTATCGCCACGTGGGCTGCGAGCACTGCAAGGGAACGGGTTACAAGGGACGGGTGGGCATCTACCAGGTCATGCCCATCTCCGAAGAGATCAGCCGCATCATCATGAAAAACGGCACCGCCCACGACATCGCCGATCAGGCGCGGCGCGAGGGTGTCAAGGACCTGCGTCAATCCGGACTGCTGAAAGTCAAGGCGGGCATCACTTCCCTCGAGGAAGTGGAAGCCGTCACCAACGAATGAGGTGAGAAATCATGGCCGTTGCACGGAGACCAGCCCCCGTCAAGGAATTCACCTTCATCTGGGAAGGGGTGGACAAGAAGGGCAAGAAGCTCAAGGGCGACATGCGCGCGCCGGGGCCCCAGTTCGTCGCCGCGCAACTGCGACGGCAGGGCATCAACCCGGTCAAGGTGAAAAAGCAATGGACCTTCGGCCGCAGCCGCAAGATCACCGAGAAGGACATCACCATGTTCACCCGGCAGCTTGCCACCATGATGAAGTCGGGGGTGCCGCTGCTGCAGGCCTTCGACATCGTCGCCAAGGGGCACAGCAATCCGGCGGTGCAGAAACTGCTCACGGACATTCGCAACGACATCGCCACCGGCAGCAGCATGGCCCAGGCCTTCGCCAAGCATCCGCTGTATTTCGACCAGCTCTACTGTAACCTGATCAATGCCGCCGAGCAGGCGGGGATCCTCGACACCATCCTCGACCGGCTGGCCACCTACAAGGAGAAGATCCTCGCCATCAAGGGCAAGATCAAGTCCGCCATGTTCTATCCCGCGGCGGTGATCGTGGTGGCCTTCATCATCACCGCGGTGATCATGATCTACGTGATCCCCGCCTTCAAGGACCTGTTCCAGAGCTTCGGCGCCGACCTGCCGGCTCCCACACTGGTGGTGATCGCCATCTCCGACTTCTTCGTCCAATACTGGTGGGCCATCTTTGGCGGCATCGGTGGCGGCATCTGGGCCTTTTTCTATGCCTGGAAGCGCTCGACGAAGATGCAGGACTTCATGGACCGCCTCTTCCTTAAGCTGCCCATCTTCGGCCCGCTGATTGAAAAAGCGGCCATCGCCCGCTGGACACGCACCCTCGCCACCATGTTCGCCGCCGGCGTCCCCTTGGTCGATGCGCTGGATTCGGTGGCAGGCGCCGCCGGCAACCGGGTCTTCCACCAGGCCACCAAGCGCATCCAGAGCGAAGTAGCCACCGGCACCAGCCTCACGGTGGCCATGCAGAACAGCGGACTGTTTCCCAACATGGTCCTGCAGATGACCCAGATCGGAGAGGAATCCGGCTCCCTGGATTCCATGCTGAGCAAGGTGGCGGAATACTACGAGCGGGAGGTGGACGAGGCGGTGGAGGCGCTCTCCAGCCTCATGGAGCCCATCATCATGGTGGTGCTCGGCGTCCTCATCGGCGGCATGGTGATCGCCATGTACCTGCCCATCTTCAAGATGGGGCAGGCCGTCTGACGGGGCATCGGCCACGGCCCGCGTTTTTCGCACTGCATGGCCAAACCCGCCTCAAGCGCCCTCCTTTCCGCCCGGCGTCGGCAAAGGGTGGCAAGCCTGCCGGGCCCTGCTCCGGCCGCCGCGCCCCAAAGTGAGCGCGGCATCATGCCCGGCCGGGGCGGCGCATGAATCCGGCTGCCCTGTACCTCAGTCTGCCGTGGACCTACGTCCTCACCTGCGCGGTGCTGGGCCTGGTCGTGGGCAGTTTCCTCAACGTGGTGATCCATCGTCTGCCGAAGATGATGGAACGGGAGTGGCGCCGCCAATGCGCAGAGCTCGAGGGCCGCATCGCCGCTGACGATGGCCGCTACGACCTCTGGTGGCCACCCTCTTCCTGCCCCCACTGCGGCCACCGCCTCGGCATTCTGGAAAACATCCCCTTGTTGAGCTTCCTCTGGCTGCGGGGCCGCTGCCGCGCCTGCAAGGCCCCCATCGGTCTGCGCTATCCGCTGGTGGAAGGACTCACCGCGTTGCTGTCCGCCTTCACCGCCTGGCATTTCGGTTTCGGCTGGCAGGGGGGACTGGCGCTGGTTTTGGTCTGGGGTCTGATCGCCCTCACCTTCATCGACCTCGACACCCAGCTCCTGCCGGACGATCTCACCCTGCCGCTGCTCTGGCTCGGGCTTCTGGCCAACGTGGGCGGTCTGTTCACCGACCCCTCCTCCAGCGTCATCGGTGCCGCGGCGGGCTATCTCTCCCTGTGGTCGGTCTATTGGCTGTTCAAGCTGGTGACCGGCAGGGAAGGCATGGGCTATGGCGATTTCAAACTCCTCGCGGCACTGGGCGCCTGGCTGGGCTGGCAGAAGCTGCCGGCGATTTTGCTCCTCTCCTCGGTCGTGGGGGCGGCGGTGGGCATCACCCTGATCGTCGCCGCCCGCCGGGGACGCCACACGCCCATCCCCTTCGGGCCGTATCTGGCCGGCGGGGGACTGGCGGCGCTCTATTGGGGCGATGCCCTCGCCCGTTTCTATCTGCATTTCTGAATGCCCTACGTCATCGGCCTCACCGGCGGCATCGGCAGCGGCAAGAGCACGGTGGCGGAGATCTTCCGCCGGCTGGGCGCCACCATCATCGACACCGATGCGCTCTCCCATACCCTCACCCGTCCCGGACAGCCGGGCTTGCAGGCCATCGTGGAGGCCTTCGGGCGGGAGCTCCTCGACCCCCAGGGCCGGCTCGACCGCGCCCGCCTGCGCCGCCTGGTTTTTTCCGACGAAAACGCGCGCCACCGCCTGGAAGCGCTGCTGCACCCCCTCATCCGACAGGAGGTGGACCGCGCCCTCGCCGCCGCCACCGGTCCTTACGTGATCCTGGTGGTGCCGCTGCTCGCGGAGACGGGTGGCTGGCGGGAGCGGGTGGACCGGGTGCTGGTGGTGGATTGCCCGGAAGAGGAACAGATCCGCCGCACCATGGCGCGCAGCCAGCTTTCCCGGGAGGAGGTGCAGGCCATCATGGCCGCCCAGGCGAGCCGCGCCAGGCGCCTTGCCCTGGCCGATGACGTCATCGTCAACAACGGCAGCGTGGCGGACCTGGAGGAGGCGGTGCGCGCCCTGGATGCACGCTACCGCCGGCTGGCCGGGGCACCCTAGCCGGGTTTGTGTTTTCGGGGCTTCTGTTCCAGAATAGCCCCTTTCCGGCCGGGCCTTCGCCGTGATCGTGTACGAGTACCCCCTGAACGAACGCATCAGGACCCTGATGCGCCTGGAGGATTTGTTCGCCCGTTTCGAACATTTCGCTGCCCAGGACGAGGCGCTGGAGCATCACGCGGCCCTGCTTTCCCTCTTCGAAGCCCTGCAGGTGGCGCGGGGCGATCTCAAATCCGATCTGATCCAGGAGCTGGAACGCCAGAAGGCCATCCTGGAGCCCCTGCGCAACAATCCCGGCGTCAAGCAGGACACGCTGGATGAGGTGCTGACCAGGATCAACCGCACGGTCGGCGAATTGCAGGCCATGCCGGGCAAGCTGGGCCAGCATCTGCGGGACAACGAATGGGTGATGAGCATCAAGCAGCGGGCCTCGATCCCCGGTGGCGTCTGTGAATTCGACCTGCCTTCCTACCACTACTGGCTGAATCTGGATGCCGAAGTGCGGCGACAGGACCTTTATGGCTGGTTGGCGCCCTTCCAGCCCTTGTGCAACGCCATCGACATCGTCCTGCAGATTCTGCGCGACAGCGGCGAACCGGTGCAGAAGACGGCCCCGCACGGGGCCTACCAGCAGATGCTGTCGGGACGGGTGGCGCAGATGCTGCGGGTGACCATGCTCAATGACCTGCCCTGCTTTCCCGAGATCAGCGCCAACAAGTACGCCATCAACATCCGCTTCACCACCCTCGACGGCACGGAACGACCCAAGGCCTGCGACCTGGACGTTCCCTTCGAACTCACGCTCTGTTCCCTGTGATGACGCGCCTCGTCAACTGTCCGGTGTGCGGCAAACCCGCGCCCTTCGACGCCACCAATCCCTTCCGCCCCTTCTGCAGCGAGCGCTGCAAGCTCATCGACCTGGGCCAATGGGCGAACGAACAATACCGCATCCCCGGGCCGGAAGCAGCGCCAGAGGAAGGGGCCAAGGGCCCGCAGCAGAACTGAGGATCACCAGGTTCGCCCGCGTTGTCTTTACTTAGGAGCCGAGGGCCAACTCGAGGGCCGCGGCAACCCTTGGGTGGTTTCCCCTAACCGGTGGCAAAGGCAAAGCCCACGGGGCGGCCATCCACCGCAAGCCACAGCACCCAGTCGCGCCGGCCGCTGACGCACACCGGCAGGATCACCTGCGCGCTGAAGCGCCCTTCCCCCACCTGTTGCAGACGGTAGCGGTTGAGCCCCATTTCCATCCCGGGCATGACAAACTCGGCCACCACCTCCTTTGCCCCCGGCGCCGTGACCATGAGGGTGAAGGGCACCAGGCCCGAAGGGCGCTGGTCCGTGCGCACCGAGACGTTGCCCGCCTGGCAGCCGGCGACCAGATCCCCGCAGGGGACGGCCGGCGGCGGGGTTTGTGTACACGCCGCCAGCACGAGTACTGCCAGCCAGGTCCTCACCATGCCCCCCGCAACATGGCGATACCGTGGGCGCCGTGGGACCAGGCCTTCTCCAGGCATTCCGGCCGCATGCCGCCGATGGCGTACACGGGCAGGGGATAGGCGGCGATGAGTGCGGCAAAACCCTGCCAACCCAGGGTGTGGGCGCCGGGATGGCTCAGGGTGGGCAGCACCGGCCCCAGCACCACGTAATCGAGGCCAAGGCGCGCGGCATGGTCGAGCTCCTTGCGGTCGTGGCAGGAGGCGCCGCAGAGGGGGAGGTCGGGGCGTTGCCCCATCGCCAGCAGGCGGGCGCTGGCGAGATGGACGCCATCGGCCCCCAAGCGGGCGGCCACCGCCGGCTCGTCATTCACCACCACGCGCGCGCCATGGCGGTGGGCGCGGTCGAGGGTTGCCCGCACAAGCCGCGCGAACTGCGCCGAGGTGAGCCCCCGCTCCCGCACCTGAATGAGCCGCAGGCCGGCAGCAAGGGCATCCTCCAGGCGGGTGAAAAACGTGGCCTCCCCCAGCTCCGCAACACGGCTGATCCCCATCACCGGCGGCAGGGTGAGGGCGCGCAGCACGGGCCCGTTGGCCGGCAGGATGGGCGAGACCTCCGGCGCTTCCGCCCGCACCCAGGCGAATCGCTGCCCTTCGCGCGGCACGGGCTCGCCTTCCCAGTCCGTGACGCGGAAGAAATGGAGACGCACGGTCGCATGGGGATAGGTGAACAGGCGGGTGAGCCAGGGATAGGCGCGCCCCACATGGATGCCCAGTTCTTCCTCGAGCTCCCGCGCGAGCGCCCCAAGGGGGGATTCGCCCGCTTCCACCTTGCCCCCCGGAAACTCCCAGAACCCGGCATAGGCGCGACCCGCGGGCCGCTGGGCAAGGAGAAAACGGCCATCCCGGGCAATGAGCACGGCAACGGCCACAGGAACGATGGCCGCACTCACGCCTTCTGCTGCCCCACCCAGTCGCGGGCGAACTGCCAGGCCACACGACCGCTGCGGGCGCCGCGCCCCAGCGCCCAGTTGAGCGCCGCGCGATGCAGGGCGGTGCGGTCTTCCGGCAGTCGGCCCAGCACGCCCACCCAGTGTTCCACGATGTGCAGGTATTCGTCCTGATCGAAGGGATAGAAGGACAACCAGATGCCGAACCGCTCGGAAAGGGAAATCTTTTCCTCCACCGCCTCGGCGGGATGCACTTCTCCCTCCACGTGGCGGGTGGCCGCGTTTTCCTCGAAATATTCCGGCATCAGATGGCGGCGGTTGGAGGTGGCATAGACGAGCATGTTGTCGGCCACCGAGGCAATCGAGCCGTCGAGGATGGCCTTCAGTGCCTGATAGCCCGGCTCCTCCGCGGCAAAGGAGAGATCATCGCAGAAGAGGATGAAGCGTTCCGGCCTGTCGTGAATGAGTTCCACCAGCTCCGGCAGATCACCGAGATGCGCCTTGTCGATTTCGATGAGGCGCAGGCCGCGTTTCGCGTACTGATGGAAAACGGCCTTGACCAGAGAGCTCTTGCCGGTGCCCCGCGCGCCGGTGAGGAGCACGTTGTTGGCGGGCCGGCCTTCGACGAACTGGCGGGTGTTGCGGTCGATGATGCGTTTCTGTTCGTCGATGTGCTTGAGATCAGCAAGCCGCACCCGGTGGGGATGGGTCACCGGTACCAGCCGCCCCCCCACCGGGGTGGCCCGCCAGCGGAAAGCCATCGCCGCCTCCCAGGGCGGCTCGGCCGAGGCGGGCAGCAGGGCCTCCAGGCGCGAAAGCAGCCTGTCCGCGCGCTCAAGCAGGGTTTCGAGGTGCGGCATCAGCTCCGATACTCCGCGTTGATGCGCACGTAGTCGTAGGAAAAGTCACAGGTCCACACGGTGGCGGACGCCTCCCCGCGCGCGAGCTCCACCCGCACCCGAATCTCCGGGGCGCGCATCACCCGTACGCCATCTTCTTCCGCATACCCCGCGGCGCGTCCGCCGTGCTCGGCCACCAGCACATCGCCCAGATACAGGCGCACACGCTCCACCTCGAGGTCGTCGATTCCCGCATAGCCGATGGCGGCGAGGATGCGGCCCAGGTTGGGATCGGAAGCGAAGAATGCCGTCTTCACCAGGGGCGAGCGGGCGATGGCATAGGCCACCTGCCGGCACTCCGCACGGTTTTTGCCGCCGTTGACCTCGATGGTCATGAACTTCGTCGCCCCCTCCCCATCCCGCACGATGGCCTGGGCGAGGAAACGCGCCACCTCCGTCACCGCTTCCCGCAGCGCGGCATAGGCGGGGCCTTCGGGCCTGTCGATCTCGCCGTGTCCCGCCCGGCCGGTGGCCATGAGGATGAAGGCGTCGTTGGTGGAAGTGTCGCCATCGACGGTGATGCAGTTGAAGGATTCATCCGCCGCTTCCCGCACCAGATGCTCGAGGACCGGCTGGGCCACCGCGGCATCGGTGGCGATGAAGGCCAGCATGGTGGCCATGTTGGGATGGATCATGCCTGAGCCCTTGGCCATGCCGGTGACCGTCACCGGCTTGCCCTCGATGACGACGGTCCGGGAAATCGCCTTGGGCACGGTGTCGGTGGTCATGATGGCTTCCGCGGCCGCCCCCCAGCGATCGGCCGCCAGATCGGCCACGGCCTGGGGCAAGCCGGCGAGGAGCCGCGCCATGGGCAGCGGCTCCAGGATGACGCCGGTGGAAAAGGGCAGCACCGATTCTTCCGGGCAGACGAGTAGCCGCGCCACCTCGGCACAGGTGCGGCGGGCATCGGCCAGACCCTGGGCACCGGTGCCGGCATTGGCATTGCCAGTGTTGATGACCAGCGCCCGGATGGGCCGCCCCTCGCCCAGCCGTTCGCGACAGACGGTCACCGGCGCGGCACAGAAACGGTTGCGGGTGAACACCCCCGCCACGCGGCTGCCCGGCTCCAGAGAGATGACGGTAAGGTCCCTGCGACCGGGCTTTTTGATGCCGGCGGCGGCCACACCCAGGCGTACGCCGGGAACGGGCTTCAGGACTTCGGGGGGAGTGGGGGTGAAATTGACGGGCATGGGGCTTCCTTCCGGGAAGCCGCCATTTTAGTGGATTCAGGCGCGCGGCACGAAACCCGCCTCAGGCGACGCGGCCCCGCCGATTCAGGCGCGGGTGTCGATGTTCTGGCCGAGATGCGGGGGATTGCTGGCCGCCACCGGCTGCGGCTGCGGCACGGCCTTGAGGAGCGCCAACGCGCTTGCCGCCTCCATCTGCAGGGCCTTCTTCAGCACCAGCACCTGGCGTTCCGCCGCCAGCGGATCGCTCACCGCACCGCCCACGATGGACGAAGACACTTCCATGGTTCACCTCCACGCGACAAAACCATTATCGTCCCCCGCCGGAGAATGCGGTAGCCCCGGGCGCAACCCCGAACGTAGCCCACCCCCGTACCGCGGCCCCGGCTCCTGCTAGACTGAAGCCATGCCCATCCACAATGCTGACATCGCCGCCATCTTCGAGGAGATCGCGGACCTCCTGGAAATCCAGGACGCCAATCCCTTCCGCGTGCGTGCCTACCGTAACGCGGCCCGCACCATCGGCGAATACGGCCGCGAAGTGGCGGAAATCCTCGCTGGCGGCGGCAAGCTGCCGAAGCTGCCGGGTATCGGCGCCGACCTCGCCGCCAAGATCGAGGAGATCGCCACCACCGGCCGTTCCCGTTTCCTCGAGGAACTGCGCGCCCAACTGCCACCCACCATCACCCAGCTTTTATCCATCCCCGGTCTTGGGCCCAAGCGGGTGAAGATGCTCTACGACAGCCTGCAGGTGGAGACCCTGGACCAGCTCGCCAAGGCCGCGGAAGCCGGACGCATCCGCGAACTGCCGGGCTTTGGCGAAAAGACCGAGCGCGCCATCCTGGAGGCGATTCGCGCCCATGCCTCACAAAGCCGACGCTATTCCATCGCCGTGGCCACCCAGTACGCCCAATCCCTGGTGGCCCACCTGCGCAAGGGGCCGGGCGTGCGGCAGGCGGTGGTGGCGGGCAGCTTCCGTCGGGCAAAAGAGACGGTGGGCGATCTCGACATCCTGGTCACGGCGGCAAGCGGCCCGCCGGTGATGACCCATCTGCTCGCCTATGACGAGATCGCCGACGTGCTCTCCCACGGCGAGACCCGTTCCAGCGTGGTGCTGAAAAGCGGCATCCAGGTGGACGTGCGGGTCGTGCCGGAGGAAAGCTTCGGCGCCGCCCTCCACTATTTCACCGGCTCCAAGCCCCACAACATCGCCATCCGCAAGCTGGGTCAGGAACGGGGGCTGAAGATCAACGAATACGGTGTCTTCCGCGGCGAACGGCGCATCGCCGGCGAGACGGAGGAATCCGTCTTCGCGGCCGTGGGTCTGCCCTGGATCCCCCCGGAACTGCGCGAAGACCGCGGCGAAATCGAGGCGGCGCGCGCCGGGCGCCTGCCGCAGCTTGTCGAACTCAAGGCCCTGCGGGGCGACCTGCACGTGCACAGCAAGGCGTCGGATGGCCGCCACACCCTGCGCGAGTTGGCGGAAGAGGCGCACCGCCGCGGCTGGCAGTATCTCGCCATCACCGATCATTCACCGCGCCTTGCCGTCACCCATGGCCTCGATGCCAAGCGCCTCATGCAGCAGATGGAGGAGATCGACCGCCTGAACGAAACGCTGAAGGGCATCCGCCTGCTCAAAGGCATCGAGGTGGACATCTTGGAAGACGGTTCCCTCGATCTCGCCGACAGCCTGCTCAAGGAGCTTGACCTGGTGGTGGCAGCGGTCCACAGTCATTTCAACCTGCCCCGCGAGCAACAGACCCGCCGCATCCTGCGCGCCATGGATCACCCCCACTTCACCCTCCTCGCCCATCCCAGCGGGCGGGAGATCGGCGGCCGCCCGCCCATGGACGTGGACATGGAACGCATCATCCGCCATGCCCGGGAGCGGGGTTGTTACCTGGAGCTCAATGCCCAGCCGGAGCGCCTGGACCTCACCGACATTCACTGTCAGTTGGCAAAAGCGGAAGGCGTGCTGGTGTCCATCAATTCCGACGCCCACACCCTGCTCGACTTCGACCATCTGCGCTTCGGCGTGGGCCAGGCCCGCCGCGGCTGGCTGGAAGCGAAGGACGTGCTCAACACCCGCAGCCTCAAGGAACTGCTGCCGATATTGAAGAAAACCATGGGATGAAACGGAACGCATCAGCCCCACGGGGCGATCACGCCCCTGGCGGGCATGCCGTGGGTCCCCCTACGCAATGAACCAGAGGGTGAGGGCCAGCCAGGCGACGAAGGTGGAAAGCATGTGGGGGTCGAGGAGAAGCTCCGCGGCGGGGTCCTCGCCACGCTGGCGGTGATGCAGCAGGTGGATGTAGCGGAAGATGCCGTAGAGCACGAGGGGAACGGTGTAGATGAGGTGGCTTGTGCCGTGGCGCGCGACGGTCTCCGGACTCACGGTGTAGAGGCTGTAGCTCATCACCACGCCGGCCGCCGCCACCGACAGCATGTGATCCAGAAGCTCCGGTCCATAATGCGCCAGCACCCTGCGGCTGCCCTGCCCTTCGCCTAAGGCCGCCCATTCCGCCCGCCGCTTGGCGAAACCGAGAAACAGGGTGAGGAAAAGCCCGGTGAGCAATAGCCACTGGGAAGGCGCAATGCCCACGCCCAACGTCCCGGCGAGGATACGCAACATGAAGCCGGCGGCGATGAGGAATACATCGAGAATCACCACCTGCTTGAGACCGCCGGAGTAGGCGAGATTGATCACGCAGTAGGCGGCCACCAGCCACAACACGGTGGAGGACACCCAGGCCGCGACAGCCGCCGCCAGCGTGGCCGAAAGCGCCGCCACAGCGAGGGCTACCGGCACACTCACTGCACCACTCGCCAGGGGCCGGTGACGTTTGACGGGATGGCGGCGGTCGGCTTCCCGGTCGGCCAGGTCGTTCATGACATAGATGGCACTGGCCATGAAACTGAAAGCCAGCGCCGCCCCCACCACCCGCAGCACCAGGTCCCCATCGCCCCAGGCATGGGAAAACAACAGGCCGGTGAAGACGAAAACGTTCTTCACCCACTGACGGGGCCGCAGCAGCCGGATGAGATCGTAAGCACGCATGGCTCTAGCGGCGACAAGCTTCGGCCGGGAAATACCGCTCGCAGAAATAACAGCGCGCCATGGGCAGGAAACGGGGGATGGCGTAATACTTCTCCTTCACCGCCCGCAACACCTGCTGCCGATAGCGGGCATAGTCGAAGCCTTGCCCCAGCACGAGATAAAAGCGTGCCCCGGCCACGGTGAAATCCTGGAAAGTCACACTGCGGAAGTAGGGGCCGAACTTGTCGAACTCCGGCTCCTTCTTGAGCAGGATGAGGATGTTCTTGCCGTCGAGGGCGCGGAAATCGGTCATGATATCGTCATGACGCGCATGGCTCGACGCCTCGCCGAAAACGATGAACTCACGGCGGGCATGGTAGGACATGATGGCGGACGCTGAATAACCATCGGTGGCGAACACGTAGCGATCGGCGAAGGGGTTGAGCTCGGCGAGGATGAGCTGCGGGCGCAGCATGAGCACCATGCCGTCGTATTTGCTCCAGCGCTGGAAGGTCTCCAGGGGGAGCAGGGCGAAAAGCACGATGAGGAGCAGATGCACGCCGCTCAAGCCCACCATGAAGCGCAACGCCCGGCGCAGCCGTGCCGCATCGAGCCGCCACGCGGCGAAGAGGAAAAAGAAGGCGTAGAAGGAAAGCAGCCAATGCAGGCCGATCACCTTGACCAAAGACAGCACGGCGAACACCCCGTAGGGCACGCCGAAAAGCAAGCCGAAAAACCGTGACGGGGAATCCACCGGCTGGCTACGCGAGCGAAACAGATCGAGAAGAAGGGGCGGGGTCAGAAGATAGACGAGCGCGGCCGCATACAGGAGCGGGCGGGAGGGGGCGAAGCCGGCATCGCCATGCCGGTTGAAGACGTTGAACATGATGTTCGCCCAGCAATGGGTGGCGTTCCAGTACAGGCTGAGGGCAAGGAAAGGCAGCGTTGCCAGAAGGAGCCAGAGGAAATTCCGGTTGCGCCGGGCATCGCGGGGACCGGTGAGCCAAAGGAGCCCGTAGGCGAGAAGGAGCAGGGCGGCGAAATACTTGGACAGGAACGCAAGCCCCAGCCACACCCCTGCCCATACGTAGTGGGCGCGTACCCCGCTCTGCTCGCCGCGCCAGAGGAAGGCCGCGGAAAAGAAGCTGGCAACGATGAGGGGCGTGTCGGTGGTGAGGAGGACGTTGAACAGGCTCACCGGCGCGGCGAGGTAGAGGAGCGCGGCCAGCGCGGCTTTCTCCTCGTCGGTGTCGCGCAGCAACCGGTAAATGCCCCAGGCCACCAAAAGCGAAGCCAGCACCGCCGGCAGCCGCACCCACCACTCGGCATCCGAAAACAGAAGGAGCAGGGAGGCGAGCCATCCCACCATGGGGGGATGGTCGTAGAAGCCCAGATCGGGATGCCGGCCCCAGATGAGGAAATAAGCTTCGTCCCCCGACATGGGGGCGACGGCGGCAAGGATCAGCTTGAAGGCGAAAGCGAAAACGAAGGCAGCGGGTAAAAACCGCCCGAAATCGCTCACCGCCTTCACCTCTTTTCCGCCCGTCATGGCTCTCCTCCTGCCCTGAGCAGGCGGAAGCGCTCTTTCTTCTCATTGGGGCGTCCCCCTTCCCACAGGATCACCCAGCCCGGCCCGGGCCGGGTTTCGACGGTGCGCGGGTCCCATTGCAGCAGGAAAAGATCGCACTCGAGCCCCTGGAAATCCTCCACGGGACGCACCAGGACCCCCGCGTGGTAATCCAAAAGCGCCCGATGGGCCGGGCTGAGCCCCGCGCCGGCGATGCAGGTGTAATGCGCAGGGAGGTGCTGCCGAAGTTCCGCGAAGACGCGGGCATAGCTGCGGTTGTGGTCGAGCCAGGGGAGCCACAGGGTCGCAAGCAGTCCCCAGAAGAGGGTGATGCCCGCCGCCCAGTGGACCGCCGCACGCCGGCCGGAGCGGAAGGAACGGCGCAGGGGCATCAGCCAAAAGGCGGTGAGGAACACCGCCACGAGGAAAGGCAGCCAGGAGAAGCCGGGCACGAAGCCCGGCGCCAGCTTCAGCAGGTGGGCGGAGAAGCGGGCCGGCACGCCCGTCACGAGGGCAAACCAGCCCACCCAGAGGAAGATCGCCGCCGCGCCGAAGCCCATGATGCCAAACCAGCCCAAGGCATTGGCCGCGCCCCGGCGCAGGGTATCGATGCCGGCGGCGGCGAGCAAGGCCAGGGGCAGCAGCAAAGGCAGGGCGAGGGTATCGTTACGCTCCCCTACGGTGGCCAGGAAAACCAGCATCACCGCGAGGAAGGCGAGGGGCAACTGGTAGCGCGGCTCCGCAAGGAGCTTGCGCCGGTAGCCCCACAGGGTCCACGCGGCAAGGGGCAGTGCGGGCCAGGCAAACCAGGTCAAAAGCTCCAGATACCAGGCCAACTGCGCGGCGAGGACAGAGGGCGAGAGCAGATGGAGGTGAGGGGCACTTTCCCGCCAGAAGAGCGCGAGGGCCTCCGGTGCATGGCGGGCCAGCCAAACCGGCCAGACAAAAAGCCAGGGGGAAGCGGCAGCAAGCGCCATCCCCAGCCCCTTCAGGTAGGCGCGATTGCGCCAGGCGGGAAAGGAGAAAAGCAGAAGCGCCATGGCGAGGAGGAGGGCAAGCGGCGTCACCCCGCCGGCGAGGAACGCCATGCCCCACCCCTGACCCAGGACCAGCCCTCCCCACAGGGGCGCGCGCAGGATGAGGGCAAAGCCCGCCAGCGCCACGGCACAGGCGGCAAGGACGGCTACCTCCGGCTGCATCTCGTGGCCATTGGTGAGCAGGCCCACGCAACCCAGGAGAATCACCACCGTCGGCCGCCCCATGCCCTGTCCCAGGGTGAGCCGCCCAGCCACGCCCATGCCGAGGAAAGCGAGGGCCATAAAAAAGCCGGTGGCAAGGCGCGCCGCATCATGGACGGGCAACAGGCCAGCGAAAAGCTTCGCCGACAACGCCGCCACCCAGAAATAAAGCGGGCCGTGGCTTAAGGTGATTTCCCCGGCATTGGTGGGGATGAGCCACTCTCCCCGCGTGAGCATGGCATGGATGACGCCGAAGGTGGCGGCATCGCGGGGCTTCCACGGATCATGCCCCACCAGGCCCGGAATCAGCCAGGCGGCGGCCAGCGCCAGCAGCAGGACGAGCTTGCTGGTCTCCGATTGCTCGGCCGCTTTCGC
This sequence comes from Burkholderiales bacterium, assembly GCA_023511995.1. Classification (NCBI taxonomy): domain Bacteria; kingdom Pseudomonadati; phylum Pseudomonadota; class Betaproteobacteria; order Burkholderiales; species Burkholderiales bacterium. The sequence goes on along the minus strand of JAIMAL010000001.1, from coordinate 195,316 downwards.
GAAGGACCCGCGCGCGGTGAAGGGAATCATCGCCTCAGGCATTAGCGGCGGCCGCCACCGCCGGGGGGATGCGCTCGATCAGGCGGGGATCGAAGGGCTTGGGCAGGATGTAGTCGCGCCCGAAGCTGAGACACGTCAGGCCGTAGGCGGCCAGCACCTCGGTGGGAACGGGCTCGTGCGCGAGATCAGCGAGCGCCTTCACCGCCGCGATGAGCATGGGCCGGCTGATACGCTTCGCCCGCGCATCCAGCGCCCCGCGGAAGATGAAGGGAAAGCCGAGGACATTGTTCACCTGGTTCGGATAATCGGAACGGCCCGTGGCCATGACGAGATCGTCGCGCACGGCGTGGGCCGCCTCCGGGCGGATTTCCGGATCGGGGTTGGCGAGGGCGAACACCACTGGTCTTTCCGCCATGCTGCGCACCATTTCGGGAGTGACCAGATTGGGCCCCGACACGCCGACGAAGACATCCGCCCCCACCATGGCTTCGGCCAGGGTGCGCTTGTCGGTATCACGGGCAAAAGCGCGCTTGTAGGGGTTGAGATCGGTGCGGCCGCTGTGGATCACCCCCTTGCTGTCGACGACGAGAATGTTCTCCGCCCTCGCCCCCATCGCCACAAGCAGGTTCATGGAGGCCAGTCCCGCCGCCCCCGCGCCCAGACAGACGATGCGCACCTCGTTAAGCCGTTTGCCCTGCACCTCCAGGGCGTTGATGAGCCCGGCGCAGATGATCACCGCGGTGCCGTGCTGGTCGTCGTGGAAGACAGGGATGTCCAGCCGCTCCGCCAGCGCCTTCTCGATCTCGAAACAGTGGGGTGCAGCGATGTCCTCCAGATTGATGCCGCCGAAGGTGGGGGCGATGGCCACCACCGTTTCGATGAAGTGTGCCGGGGAGTGCGCCTTGACCTCGATGTCATAGACATCGATGTCGGCGAAGCGCTTGAACAGCACCGCCTTGCCCTCCATCACGGGCTTGGCCGCCAGCGGCCCCAGATTGCCCAACCCCAGGATGGCGCTGCCATCGGAAATCACCGCAACCAGGTTGCCCTTGTTGGTGTAGCGGTAGGCGGCATCGGGATCGCGGGCGATCTCCCGCACCGGTTCCGCCACGCCGGGGCTGTAGGCGAGGGTGAGATCGGCAGCGGTGGCGCAGGCCTTGGTCGGGGTGACGGAAAGTTTCCCCGGACGCGGCAGGGCATGATAGGCCAGCGCGGCTTCGCGCAGGCTTGAAGGGGCTTCCGACTTGCTCATGGCAACACTCGCATGGACAAAGGCGTCATTTTAGCCGCCGCCGGCGGGCCCGGCCAGAAAACCCCGGGACTTGCAGGCTCCGGCTACAATCGGCGGCAGGCGGCCCCGTGCGGCCGGTGCGCAACCCAGGACAAAGCATGCGTCCCCTCTTCCATCCCCAGTTGGTGAACGATCCCTTCGGGGATCCGGCGCTCTACATCGACTGCCTCTTCGAGCGCCGCGCCCTGCTCTTCGATCTGGGCGAGATCCGGGTGCTTGCCCCCCGCAAGCTGATGCGGCTGTCCCACGTCTTCGTCTCCCATGCCCACATGGACCATTTCATGGGCTTCGACTGGCTGCTGCGCATTGTGCTGGCACGGGACCGGGACCTGCATCTCTTCGGCCCGCCCGGTTTCATTGCCCAGGTGGAACACAAGCTCGCCGCCTACACCTGGAACCTGGTGCACAACTACGCCACGCCGCTGACCCTCCACGTCACCGAGGTGGAGCCGGGCAAAAGCGCCCGCCGCGCCACCTTCCGCTGCCGGAATGCCTTCCGGCGGGAGAACGAAACGGCGCTTCCCCCCTCCGACGTGCTCCTTGCCGAGCCCCTCTTTCGCGTGCGCGCCACCCTCCTCGATCACCGCACGCCCTGTCTTGCCTTCGCCCTGGAGGAAAGCCTCCACGTCAACGTCTGGAAAAACCGGCTGCTTGAGCAAGGGCTCGCCCCGGGACCGTGGCTGGCCGTAGCCAAACGGGCCGCCATCGAGGGCAGGCCGGATGACAGCCCCATTTCCGCCCAGGGGACGGACGGCCGCATCCACACCCTGCCCCTTGGTGTGCTGCGGCAGGAGGTCTTCCGCGTGGTACCGGGCCAGAAAATCGCTTACGTGACCGATGCCGTGTATCACGGCGACAACGCCGAGCGCATCATCGCCCTCGCCCGGGGAGCCGACTGGCTCTTCATCGAAAGCCCCTTCCTCGACGAGAAGGCAGAACGCGCCAGAGAGCGCTGTCACCTCACCGCCCGCCAGGCGGGGGAACTGGCGCGGGCGGCGGGTGTGAAACAGGTGATCCCCTTCCACTTCTCCCCCATCTATCGCGGCAAGGAGGATCTGCTGCGGGCGGAGCTGGAAGGCGCCTTCCGCGGCGAAGGCGCCTGAGGCCCCTCTAGCGGCGGCGCAAGGTCAGGCAGATGCGGCCGGCTCCCGCATCCTCCCGGCGCTCAAGGGGAAGGAAGCGTTCGATGAGCCACAAGGCCGTCTGCGCGTGCAGGGAAAGCTGCGGCGCGAAGGTTGAAGACGCGAATTCGCCTGCGACAAACCGCGGCAAGCGCCACCGCGGTGCGCAAAAGCTGCCCGCCCCCCTCGCCCCAGGCACCGTCGATTTCGAGCCAGTCTTCGCCCTACATGGGGCAAGGGTAACGTGAAACGGGAAGCCCGTGGACGAACGAATGCACAAGCCGCCGGTCTGAGCCTGCAGGCCCCGTGTTCCACGCGACTTTAATCCCCACACGAATTGTGGAACAATCGGGATTATTGGAATGAGGATTTGGCAATGATCGACCGTGACGGCTATCGCCCGAACGTCGGCATCATCCTGGCCAACGCCAAAGACGAGGTCTTCTGGGGCAAGCGCATCCGGGAACACGCCTGGCAGTTTCCCCAGGGCGGCATCCGCCGGGGGGAAACCCCGGAGCAGGCCATGTACCGCGAGCTTTACGAGGAGGTCGGCCTGCGTCCAGAGCATGTCCGCATCCTGGGCCGGACCCGCGACTGGCTGCGCTACGAGGTGCCGACCCAATGGGTACGCCGCGAATGGCGCGGCACCTACAAGGGGCAAAAACAAATCTGGTTTTTGCTGCGACTGATCGGACGGGACTGCGATGTCTCCCTGCGCGCCACCGAGCACCCGGAATTCGATGCCTGGCGCTGGCACGACTACTGGGTGCCACTGGACAGCGTGATCGAGTTCAAGCGGGAGGTCTATCGCCTGGCGCTCACTGAGCTTGCCCCCTATCTCCAGCGGGACAAGCCGCGGCCGCGTCGGTACCCGGGGCCGGCCAAAGCCGGCCTTTGACCTGCCCGTGATCGTCTATGCTGGAAGGGTGTGACGTTGCCCCATCGGGGAGAAAGGAGCACCCATGCTCAGCGAATTCCATCCGCTTCCCCGCCACCGGCTGGATGCCGGGGCGGGACTGGTGCGCAGTGACCGCCACGCCTATCAGCAGACGCGACTGACCGACCCCGCCCTCATGGTCATGACCGATCTGCGGGTGGTGCCGCCGGTCACCATTGGGCCCGACGTCTCCCTGGAAGAGGCCCACCAGCACATGATGCAGCGGGGCGTGCGTCTGCTTTTCGTGGTGGACGGGGAGGATCACCTCCTGGGACTCATCACCGCCACCGACATCCTCGGCGAAAAACCCCTGCAGCACATCGAACGCCATGGCGGCAGGCGGGAGGACATCCGCGTCCGGGACATCATGACCCCCCACGACGAGCTCGATGCGTTAAGCCTTGCCGACGTCCTCCGCGCCCGGGTGGGGGACGTGGTGGCCACCCTGCAGGCCTGCGGGCGCCAGCACGCCTTGGTGGTGGAGCGTCTGGAATCGAGCGGCTGGCAGCAGGTGCGGGGGATTTTCTCCTCCACCCAGATCGCCCGCCAGGTGGGCATGCCCATTCCCCTCGCTCGGCGGGCGGAAACCTTCGCCGAGCTGGAAGCGGCGCTGGGGAAATAAGGTGGCGGCAAGGCCCCGGCGGGCCCCTCCCTGGGCGGCGGCGGAGCCCCTGTGGAAACGGGTGCCCACCCGGGACGAGGCGGGCCGGTATCTCACTGACCTCATCATGTGGGTGCCGGGCCTTCGGGACCGGCCGGAAGCGGTGGGCGCCGCCCTCGAAGCCATCCACCTCGCTCTGCTGCCGGTTCCCGAGGTGGTCTTCGCCGAGTTCAACCTCGCCCGCAACCTCCTCTGGGTCTCCCTGCGGGTGAGGCGCGGCATCACCCTGGAAGTCGCCGCCCGGATCCGGGAACGGCTGCCCGAAGCGCGCCTCATTGGGGAAAAAAGGTTTTTCTGACAACGGGTTGGCCCATGCCTGGGGCCTGCCCGGAAAAGTTTCGTTCCGGCGTTGACATTGCCCGGCGCCGGAACTATACTGCGTTCACAGTTTAGACTTTGTCTAACTGATGAATGGTGTTCATTTCTTGACCAAGGAGAGCAACATGCCCAGCCTGAAAGGTTCCAAAACCTACGAAAACCTGAAGTACGCCTTCGCCGGTGAATCCCAGGCCAACCGCCGTTATCTGTATTTCGCGGCCAAGGCCGACGTGGAGGGCTACAACGACGTGGCCGCCGTGTTCCGCTCCACCGCAGAAGGCGAAACCGGCCATGCCCATGGCCATCTGGAGTACATGGAAGCGGTGGGTGACCCCGCCACCGGCCTGCCCATTGGCTCCACCGCCGACAACCTGAAGGCGGCCATCGCGGGCGAGACCCATGAGTACACCGACATGTACCCCGGCATGGCCAAGACCGCCCGTGAGGAAGGCTTCGACGAAATCGCCGACTGGTTCGAAACCCTGGCGAAAGCCGAGCGTTCCCACGCCAACCGGTTCCAGAAGGCCCTCGACACCCTGGGCTCCTGAAGCCCCGGGGACAGCCCCCTGTGGGGCTGTCAACCGAAGGGCCCGCAGGACGCGGGCCCTTCTGTTGATGGCCATACCCCCTTGACAACGCGCCGCCCGGGAGCTGGCCGCAGACATTTCCCCACACGAAGAGAGCGATCATGACCGTACGCGAAGGCAGCCTGGAAGCCCCCACCCGACACCCCATCGACTGGAAGAATCCGGACTTCTACGACGAGGCCAAGCTCTATCAGGAGCTGGAGCGCGTCTATGACATCTGCCACGGCTGCCGGCGCTGCGTGAGCCTGTGTACGGCCTTCCCCACCCTCTTCGACCTGGTGGACGCGTCGCCCACCATGGAGGTGGACGGCGTGAAAAAGGAGGACTACTGGAAGGTCGTGGACCAGTGCTACCTGTGTGACCTCTGCTTCATGACCAAATGCCCCTACGTGCCCCCCCACGAGTGGAACGTGGATTTTCCCCACCTCATGCTGCGCGCCAAGGCGATCAAGTTCCGCAAGGGCGAGGTGCGTTTCCGCGACAAGCTGCTTTCCTCCACCGACGCGCTGGGGAAACTGGCCACCATTCCCGTGGTGGTGCAGACCGTCAACGCCCTCAACCGCAACGGTCCAGCGCGCCGCGTCATGGACAGCGTGCTCGGCATCCACAAGGATCGGGTGCTGCCCGAATATAGCCCCGCCCGGTTCCGCGCCCATGCCCGTCCCCGGGACGACTTCCCGGTCAAAGACGGCCAGCGCACCCCGGGCAAGGTGGCCATCTACGCCACCTGTTACGTCAACTACAACGAACCGGGCATCGGCCATGACCTGCTGAAAATCCTGGAGCACAACGAGATTCCGGTGCGCCTGGTGGAAAAGGAGGCCTGCTGCGGCATGCCTAAGCTGGAACTGGGCGATCTGGATGCGGTGGCGCAGCTTGCCCAAACCAACATTCCGCATCTTGCCAGACTGGCGCGGGAGGGCTATGCCATCCTCACCGCCGTGCCTTCCTGCACGCTGATGTACAAGCAGGAGCTGCCCCTCATGTTCCCGGACGATGCCGACGTCAAGGCGGTGCAGGAAGCGATGTTCGACCCCTTCGAATATCTGGTGCTGCGCCGGCTCGATGGTCTGCTCAAGACCGACTTCAAGAAACCCCTGGGCAAGGTCTCCTACCACATCCCCTGCCATCTGCGGGTGCAGAACATGGGACAGAAGACCCGCGAGTTACTTCAGCTCGTGCCGGACACGACGATCAACGTGGTGGAACGCTGCTCGGGCCATGACGGCACCTGGGGGGTGAAAAGCGAGTTCTTCGCCAACTCCATGAAGATCGGCAAGCCGGTCTTCCGCGCCATGGCCGAGCCGGGTCCCGATTACGTCTCCTCCGACTGCGCCATCGCCGGCCGCCACATCATGCAGGGCATGGGCGAAGGGACGCGGGCGCAGAAGGCCCATCCCCTCACCCTGCTGCGCATTGCCTACGGACTGTGAACCTGAGGATACCGCCATGCCGAAACTGACCCGAGCCGACCTGCTTTCCCTGGAAGAGTACGCCAAGGCGCGGCCGAAAATCCGCGACAAGGTCATGGCCCACAAGAAAAACCGCACCGTCCACCTGGGCCCTCACATGACCCTCATCTTCGAGGACTCCCTCACCATCAGCTACCAGGTGCAGGAAATGCTGCGTGCCGAGCGCATCTTCGAGGAGGAAGGCATCCAGGACGAGCTCGATGCCTACAACCCCTTGATTCCCGACGGCACCAACTGGAAGGTCACGCAGATGATCGAATACCCCGACCCCGAAGAACGCCTGCGCATGCTGCGGCGTCTCAAGGGCATCGAGGATCGCACCTGGGTGCGGGTCGCGGGATTCGACAAGGTCTATGCCATCGCCGACGAAGACCTGGAGCGGGAAAACGAAGAGAAAACCTCCTCCGTGCATTTCCTCCGCTTCGAACTCACCCCCGCCATGATCGCCGCGGTGAAAAGCGGCGCCGCCATCGGCGTGGGGGTGGATCATCCGGAATACACCGCAGCCGTCGAGCCCCTGCCCGAGGCGGTGCGCGCCTCCATCGCCCAGGACCTCGCCTGAAGACGCGGTGCCGCACCTGAAGGCTTGCGCCCCCTCACGGAATAGGGGCGGGGCCGTTATACTTGGCGTAGCGGTCAAGGCGAGCCATGAGGAGGGAGTATGCTGCAAAGCCAGATGCTCAAGCTGGTAGAGACGCGCCTCAAAAAACACAATCTGCCGGTGGCGCTGGAACTATGGAACGGCCAGTCGCTTGCCCTTGCGCAAACACCGAAGGTGACGGTGCGCATCAACCGGCCCAACGCCCTGCTGCATCTTGCCAACCCGAGTCTCGGCAAGCTCGCCAAGAGCTACGTGGAACGGGACATCGACCTTAGCGGCAGCACGCGCGACATCATCCGCCTTGGGGAATCCCTTTGCGATGACGTCATGTGCGTGGACAAGAAAGGCAGCCGCTTCCTTTCCTGGTGGCGGCACTCCAAGCCGTCCGACCGCAAAAACATCAGCTACCACTACGACGTCTCCAACGATTTTTACGGCCTGTGGCTCGACAAGCGGCGGGTGTATTCCTGCGCCTATTTCCGCACCGCCGACGACACCCTGGAGGTGGCGCAGGAACAGAAGCTGGAACACATCTGCCGCAAGCTCCACTTGAAACCAGGGGAACGCCTCCTCGACATCGGCTGCGGCTGGGGCGGCCTCATCCTCTGGGCCGCCGAGCGTCACGGCGTCCACGCCACGGGCATCACCCTCAGCCAAAACCAGTACGAATACGTGAAGGAACAGATTAGCCGGCAGGGGCTTGCCGGCCGCGTCGAGGTGCACCTCATGGACTACCGGGACGTGCCGGAGAAGGAACCCTTCGACAAGATCGCCTCGGTGGGCATGTTCGAGCACGTGGGGCGCGCCAATCTGGGCAAATATTTCGCCAAGATCCATCGCCTGCTCAAACCCGGCGGCCTGGTCATGAACCATGGCATCACCGCCGCCCAGCGCCACGCCAAGGGGCTCGGCAGCGACATCAGCGAATTCATCGACCAATACGTTTTCCCCGGGGGCGAGCTCGTGCACATCTCCGAAGTGCTGGAAGCCCTCTCGGAACAGGGCCTGGAAACCTGGGACGCCGAATGCCTGCGCCCCCATTACGCGCGCACCCTCTGGCACTGGGTGGAACGACTGGAAGCCAATGCCGCCGAAGCCAAACGGCTGGTGGGGGAGGAGAAATTCCGCATCTGGCAGATTTACATGGCCGGCTCCGCCCACGCCTTCGAGCGCGGCTGGATGTCCCTCTTCCAGGTGCTCGCCGGCAAACCCCTGCCGGACGGCCGTCTCCCCTACCCCCTGACGAGGGAGCACGTCTACGGCTGACAGGGATCAGGCATCAGAGCTCAGGGAGCAGAGAAGGCAATCCAAGGCCCCGTGTCCAAGAGGGGCTGCCTGCTCGGGCAAGCCTGTCGAGTTCCCGGTTCCTGTCCACTGCGGGGGCGCCTTTGCGGCGACTTACCCTTCCTCCGTGGCCTGCGCCTCCTGCGCGTCTGTCGCCTTGGCCCCCGCGGGGCTTTGCGACTCCTGGGGAAACGCTCCCATTGTTTCACGTTAGAATGGGCCATGCGCGCCGTTTTGCTTTGCCTTTCCCTCCTCTTCCTCACCTCGCCTGCCGCGCGGGGGGCGTGGGGTGATTTCGACTTCGAATTCGACAATGAAAAACCCTGGGTGGAGCTGCAGGCCAAGCTACCGGCGTTTCCGGACCTCGACGCGGCGCTGTCGTTTTTCGTTTCCGCCGCCAGCGACAACCGCTTTTTTATCGACCCCGCCTCCCTCTCCGTCGGGGAGGACGACGTGGTGCGCTACACGCTGATCGTGCGCTCACCGGCCGGCGCCACCAACATCACCTTCGAGGGCATCCGCTGCCGCACGCGGGAATTCAAGATCTACGCCTTCGGCCGCAACGGGGAGTGGTCCCGCAATCGTTACGCGCAATGGGCCCCCATCCGTTACCAGGACCGCAACCGCCAGCACCATGTGCTCTACTTCGATTTTTTCTGTCCCGGCGGAATCATCGCCAGGGACGCCGCGGAAATCGTCTTCGCCCTCAAGCGGGGCCGCCATCCGCGGGCGGAGGCGCCATGAAGGTGGATTTTTCCCTGCCCCTGCGGGTGACGGAGATTTTCCATTCGCTGCAGGGGGAGTCCACCCGCGCCGGGCTGCGCACGGTGTTCGTGCGGCTCACCGGTTGTCCCCTGCGCTGCACCTATTGCGACACCGAATATGCTTTCACCGGCGGCCGCACGCTGACCCTCGGCGCAGTGCTGGAGGAGGTGGCCCGCTATGACACACCCTATGTGTGCGTCACCGGCGGCGAGCCGCTCGCACAGAAGCATTGCCTGGCGCTGCTTGCCGCCCTGTGCGAGGCGGGTTACCAGGTCTCGCTGGAAACGAGCGGCGCGCTGGATATTGCACCGGTGGACGAGCGGGTGGCGCGCATCATGGACATCAAGACACCCGATTCGGGCGAAGTGGAAAAAAACCGCTGGGAGAATCTCGCCAGTCTCCGCGCCACGGACGAAGTCAAATTCGTGCTCTGCAGCGAAGCCGATTACCGCTGGGCCTGCGGCGTGATGGAAACGCACGGCCTGGTCGCCCGCTGCCCGGTCCTCTTTTCCCCCGCCTGGGGGAGGCTCGAGCCCCGGCGCCTGGCGGAATGGATGCTGCGGGATAGGGTACCGGCGCGTTTCCAACTTCAGTTGCATAAGATTCTCTGGGGCGGGGAGCCGGGACGCTGAGCCTTTGCACCACCCCCATGGAAATGGAGGACGCTTGAGCCAACGCGACGCCATCGTTTTGCTTTCCGGCGGACTTGATTCCGCCACCACCCTTGCCATCGCCCGCGCGGAGGGTTTCCGCTGCCATTGCCTGTCCGTGGATTACGGTCAACGCCACCGGGCGGAACTCGAGGCGGCCGCGCGCGTGGCCCGCTCCGTCGGCGCCGCCGAACATCGGGTGGTGAGCCTAAACCTCTCCGTCTTCGGCGGCTCCGCCCTCACCGACACGCGTCTTGGCGTGCCCACCGGCGGCAGCGCGCCCGACACCATCCCCATCACTTACGTGCCCGCGCGCAACACCATCCTCCTTTCCCTGGCCCTGGCGTGGGCGGAGGTGCTGGGCGCCCAGGACATTTTCATCGGCGCCAATGCCGTGGATTACCCGGGCTACCCCGACTGCCGGCCGGAATATCTGGCAGCCTTCGAGCGCATGGCAAATCTCGCCACCCGCGCCGCAGTGGAAGGGCGACCCACCCGCATCCACGCGCCCCTCATTGCCCTGACCAAGGCCGACATCATCCGCCGGGGGGTGGCCCTGGGCGTCGATTTCGGCCTCACCGTCTCCTGCTACCAGGCGGACGAAGCGGGGCGCGCCTGCGGCGTCTGCGACGCCTGCCTGTTCCGCCGCAAAGGTTTCGAAGAAGCGGGGCTGCCCGACCCCACCCGTTACGCCTGAGCTGGTACGGACGTACTAAGTCCCGAATTTCATTGGCAAAAACCGGCCGACCCTGCCTTGCCGCGCCCTGCCGGCGGCCGTAAAATCGGTGCATTCAGCCCGGCCCACGGGCCGGTCCCTTGAACGACGCGCGAGGACACCAAGATGATTTTCGACAGCTTCGGACAGGCCCAGTCCGTCTTCCTGTGGGCGGGTTTCGTGATTGCCGTCATCATGGGTGCAGTGGTGAACAAGACCAATTTCTGCACCATGGGCGCGGTCTCCGATTGGGTGAACATGGGGGACACGGGCCGGCTGCGCGCTTGGCTCTTCGCTGCCGCCGTGGCGATGCTGGGTGTGGCGGTGCTGGAGTACTTGGGCCTGGCGAAGCCCGATCTCGCTTTCCCGCCCTACCGTTCCAACCAGCTCGTCTGGCTGGAAAACCTGGTGGGCGGACTCATGTTCGGCGTGGGCATGACGCTCGCCTCCGGTTGCGGCAACAAGACCCTGGTGCGCATCGGCGGGGGCAACCTGAAATCCGTGATGGTGTTCCTCGTCATCGCCGTCATCGCCTACTACATGATCAATCCCTTCCCCAACAGCGACAAGACGCTTTTCACCATTCTCTTCTATGACTGGATGCGGCCTGCCGCCGTGACCCTTTCCACCAAGCAGGACCTGGGTGCCATCATCGGCGGTGAGCAGCCGGCACTGGCCCGTCTGGGGCTGGGTGTGGTGATCGCCCTGCTCCTCATCGCCTTCGCCCTGAAATCCGAGGATTTCCGCAAAAGCTTCGACAACGTCCTGGGCGGGCTGGTGGTGGGGCTCGCCGTGCTCGCCGCCTGGTATGTCACCAGCAACATCATGGTGCGCGCGGAAGGCGAGACCTACACCCTGCAGAACTTCGTCGCCGAGCAATGGGACCTCCTCGCCTCGCCCGAGGACGTGAAGCCCGCCCAGTCGGCAGCGCTCTCCCCCCAGTCCTACACCTTCATCAACCCCATGGGGCAGACCCTGGGCTATGCCATGGGCGGGTTCAACAAGGCGCTCATCACCTTCGGCGTGATGTCGGTGTTTGGCGTCGTTCTCGGCTCCTTCCTCTGGGCGCTGATTTCCCGCAGCTTCAAGATCGAGTGGTTCGCCTCGCTGCGGGACTTCATCAACCATCTCATCGGCGCCATTCTCATGGGCTTTGGCGGCGTGCTGGCCATGGGGTGCACCATCGGCCAGGCGGTGACCGGCGTCTCCACCCTGGCCGTGGGTTCCATCATCACCTTCGTCGCCATCGTGCTGGGCAGCGCCATCACCATGAAGGTCCAGTACTACAAGATGGTCTATGAAAGCGAAGCCACCTTCTACAAGGCCTTCATCACCGCCCTGGTGGACATGAAACTCCTGCCCGCCGGCATGCGCAAACTGGAAGCCGTCTGACCACGCCGCCCCTTGCGGGCAGAAGACAAACGCGGCGCCGACGGTGTTTCGGCTACCCGCTCCTTCGGGGAGCGGGTATGGGTGGGGCCTTCAGGCGCCCGCAGGCACCGGGGCTTTCGTTGACAGCACCCCACGCCCTCCCTATAATCGCCGCTTCTTTTTTCGGGTCGTTAGCTCAGCCGGTAGAGCAGCGGACTTTTAATCCGTTGGTCGCAGGTTCGAATCCTGCACGACCCACCATCCTCGCAGGATCGGCCCACCGCCGGTCCTCTTGTCTATAAGTCCCCATCCCTCTCGCAGCCGCTTAGGTTCTCGCAGAGACGAAAGGCACCCGCCGGGGGCGCACGCCACCGACCCTGCGCCCGAGCCCTCCCCGCAAGGCGCATCGGGTGGGCTTCCGCAGGTCGGGCGCCAGCAAAAACCCACAACAAGGCGCTTTCCCGGGGGCCACCCGAGCGCGGCGCCCCCACCGCCGCCGCTGTTTTGCAAGGCATTGTTTTTGTGTGATTATTTTGCTGCGCGTTTTTTGGTCAGGGGAAAAATTTCCTTGTCCGGGGGCAGTTTAAGTCCTGTTCCGACAAGCTATCCACAAGGTTTTCCACAGCTTCTGTGGACAGTCTGGGCCGACGAACGGCGTCTGGCTTTTCAGGCCGGTGTCATAGAATTCCAACGTCGGCAAGCCAGCGCCAAAACCCGGAGGATCGGCCATGCCCACGATCGTGCTCAGCCTGGATGGGCAGATCGTCCAGGAACATGTCCTCACCCGCGCCCGTACCACCATCGGGCGGCGGCCTTACCACGACATCGTCATCGACAACCTGGCGGTGAGCGGCGATCACGCCGTGATCCTGCGCACCCCCAAGGGATGGATGATCGAGGACCTGGGCAGCACCAACGGCACCCTCTTCAAGGGCGAGCCCATCACCCGCCACCTGCTGAAGGATGGCGATCTCTTGGAAATCGGCCGTTACCGGCTGCGTTTTCTCGCCGCCCCCGAGACCCCGCGCGAGGCGGAGCTGGAAAAGACCGTGGTCATGCGCAGCCCCTTCGCCGGCAAGTCCCTCGCCGCCCTCAAGGGGGAAACGAGTGATCCCGATGCCGCCACGGAGCCTTTCCCGCCCACTTTTTCCCCCGAGCTTTCGCCCCGGGCGCATGGGGGCGTGCAGACCGTCACCGGGGTCGAATCCGCCACGCACCCGGCCCTGCTGCGGGTGCTCTCCGGCCCCGACAGCGGACGGGAAATCCCCCTGGACAAGCCCATCGTCTCCCTGGGCAAGCCCGGAGTGGGGGTCGCCCTCATCACCCGCAAACCCCTGGGCTACTTCCTCGCCCATGTGGATGGGGACCAGCACCCGCTGGTGAACGGCAGCCCCATCAACGACAAGCCCTGCCCCCTGAACCATCACGACCTCATCCAACTGGGCCCGGTGAAGCTCCAGTTCTGCCTGAGGTAACACTCCCGTAGGACGCCCACTGCGGCCAAAACTGACGCAGAGCGTCACCCCGGAGCCCAGCCCAGTCCTGCGGCGGCCGGCTGCTGCCGGGGCCCGAGCGCGGTTTGCGGGGGCAATGACGCAGGCATCGCGAGGCCGCGCCCCTCAAGTTTTCCTCCGGGCTGCCGTTCATAGGCCCTGGCACGGAGCTTGCTGATGGTCGTCCAGACACTCGCGTGTCCGTTTTCCCATCAACCCTGAGCAGAAGGAGCATGCAATGAAACGCGTCCAACAAGGCTTTACCTTGATCGAACTGATGATCGTCGTAGCGATCATCGGGATCCTGGCGGCGATCGCCATTCCGGCGTATCAGGACTACACGGTGAGAGCCAGGGTATCGGAAGGTCTCACGCTGGCCGCCTCCGCAAAAACCACCGTTTCCGAGAACGCAGCGAACGCAGCGGCCGACCTGTGTGCTGGTTTCACGGCGCCCGGCGCGACGGCTTCGGTGGCGTCGGTTGCCTGTAACGGCGCCAACGGCGAGATCACCATCACCTACACGCCTGCTGCGGGCAACGGCACGATCATCATGCACCCGTCCTCCGGTGGCGCGGATCTCGCAGCGGGGGCCATTCCTGCGGGGGGCAGCGTCGATTGGAACTGCACCGGTGGTACGCTGGCAGATCGGTTCCGTCCCGCCCAGTGCCGTTGACGGGTCGAAGGCCACCGGTCGCGGTGGCGACCTCGAGACAACCCCCGCCACGGCGGGGGTTTGTTTTTGTGGCGCCGGCAGCCCAACAGACCGGCAGGGTAGCCCTCGCCCACAGAGGAAGCTTGCCCAGGCACGGCCTCGGGTTTCGTCGTCGTCACCCAAGCGGGTAGGAGCCAGTGGCGGGGCTGAACCACAGGGGAGCGAGGCGCACAGTCAACGGACAATAAGCGCGCTCCGCCCTTTGACAAAGTTTCCTGAAACCGCCGTTTCGGCGAATAGGGCCGGCAGAAGGGAGGTAAACGCGGCTCCCGGCCGGCAGCGGGAGCCGCTGTGTGGGGCTCAGGCCAGCCCGGGGTTTTTGCCCAGGCCAACGATGGTGGGGCGGTTGACCTTGAGGTTTTTCACCACTTTGACGCTGCGCAGGTATTCCGCGACGACTTCCCAGATGGGTGTGCCGCTGACGCCTTCCTGCACCGAGGCCCAGCCCGCGACGAGGTATTTCTTGTTGGGGTCGAGGGGCTTGCCCTTGAGCCGCAGGTCGGTGATGCGGCTGCCCATTTTGGCGGTGGGATTCACGGTGTACTGCAGTCCGCCCACGCGCACCATGTCGCCACCCTGCTGATAGTAAGGGTCGGGATTGAAGAGGTTGTCGCAGACATCCTCCAGCACTTCCTTGATCTGCGCCCCGGTCATTTCGTTGAGGGTGGTCGCGGGATAGGTGATGGCAGTCTGGTCCATGAGCCGCTCCATGGTGATGGCATCACCCGGCAGGAGCGTAGTCCCCCAGCGGAAGCCGGGGGAGAAGGCGATGTCGGCCCCTTTGACCTCGAGGAGGGCATCGACGATGAGCTGGTCGAAGGTGCCGTTGAAGTTGCCGCGGCGGTAGAGAAGCTCTTCGGTGACGGCGAGCTTTTCGTTGAGCTTGGCTTCATAGGGTGCGCGCACCTTGCGGATGTAATCCGCCATGGCGCGGTCCGGCTCGATGAGGTTGGAGAAAACGGGCAGCAGCCGGTATTTGTAACCCTGCACTTTGCCGTTGCGCACATCGAGGTCCATGACGCCCAGGAATTTTCCGTTGGAGCCGGCATTGGTGACAAGGGTGGTGCCCTTGGCGTTTTTGACGGGAATTGCCTGGGGCACGGCATCGTGGGTGTGACCACCGAAGATCACGTCCACGCCGGTGACGCGGGAGGCCATCTTGAGGTCCGTGTCCATGCCGTTGTGGGAAAGGACAACGACCAGCTGGGCGCCCTTGGCGCGCGCCTCGTCCACGTATTTCTGCAGGCTTTCCTCCTGGATGCCGAAGGTCCATTCGGGCACTAAATAGCGGGGGTTGGCAATGGGCGTGTAGGGGAAGGCCTGGCCAATGATGGCCACCGGCACGCCGTTGACATTGCGGATGACATAGGGTTTGAACACCTGGTCGCCGAAATCGGCGGTCTTCACGTTCTGGGCGACGAAATCCACGCTGCCCTTGAAGTCCTTCTCGACGATCTCCTTCACCCGTTCTGCCCCGAGGGTGAATTCCCAGTGGGGGGCCATCACCTGGACGCCGAGGAGTTTCTGGGCATCCACCATGTCCTGACCCTTGGTCCACAGCGCGGTGGCGGAGCCCTGCCAAGTATCACCGGAATCCATGAGCAGGGCGCCGGGCCGCTGCGCGCGGATGTTCTTCACCAGGGTGGCGAGATGGGCAAAGCCTCCAACCTTGCCGTAGATGCGGGCAGCGGCGACGAAATCGAGGTGGGTGAAGGCATGGGCTTCGGCGCTGCCGGGCTTGATGCCAAAGGCCTTGAGGAAGTGCTCGCCCACCAGGTGGGGCGGCCGCCCGCTCGCGGAGCCGACGCCGATGTTCACGTCGGGTTCGCGGAAATAGATGGGAAGCAGTTGCGCATGGCAATCGGTGAAGTGCATGAGGCAGACGTTGCCGAACTTGGGCAGTTCGTAGAAATTCGCCGGCACGTTGCCCGCCAGCACCTGTTTGCTATCGATTGCCAGCCCGGCGGCGGCCGCCGCCGCCAGAACCTGCATGAATTCACGACGCGTCATCGACATCTGGTTCGCTCCTGCAAAGTTGCTGCTCGTTTTCCGCTTGCGCGGACCCTAGTGCTGTTTTGCCCCGGTCACAAAAAAACAAGGCTTGCTGGAGACGCCCACAAGCCTTGTTTGCTTCCGGAAGGAATTATTTGCGGAACACCGATGCTTGCATCGGCAATCCGTTACTGATGTAGGAATGGAAGTACTCCAGGTTGTTGTATTCCTCGCTGCCCGGCTTGAACGGCTTGGCCCGCACCTGTTTGTTGCAACCCTCATAGCGCACCTGCAGGGTCACCAGGTTTTCGCCACCGCGGAACACCGGCCAGTGGGTCGCCTGACCCAGCACCGGAGACAGATACTCAGTCCGCAGCAGGTTGCCGGCATTCTGGATGTGGCAGGTGGCGCAGGAGAAGTTGAGCTGGCCCCGGCGCTGGAAGAAATGCTGTTTGCCCCGCTCGTAGGCTTCCAGCGCCCTCGGCCCCTCCACCTTGATCTGCATCTTCATGCCGTCGGAGAGGGTGCGCGCATAGGCGGTGAGCACGCCCATGGTCTTCATGTCGCTGTAGCTGTACTCCTCCTCCCCATTGGCTTTACGGCAGGCATTGATGGCCATCTCGAAGGTGACCACCTTGCCCAACTGCTCGTCGAAGTAGGGATAATGGCCGGCGATATTCTTGCCGCCGTTGGGGAAGCAACTGGCGTAGGTTTTGCCGTTCTTGAAGGGGGTCTCCCACATCTTCTTGCCCTGCTCGATGACGGAGACGAACGGCGGTAATTCCATGATCGCCTGGTACTGGGCGAAGGCGTCCGGCGAGTAGATAAAAGCGCCGTGGACGTAGTCCTCGAATTTGACGTTGGGGAACTTGTTCTTGAAGTACTCCAAAATTTCCTTGCGGTCCTGCTCCGGGCTGGCCTGCGCCGCCCCCATGACGCCCAGGGTCAGGCTTGCGCCCAACACGGCCATGAGCAATTTTTTCATCTTTATCCTCCTCGTCGTTCTGAATCGGGGCGACGGTGCCTGCCGCCGCCCCAGGCCCACATCAGGCCACGGTGGCTTCGGCGCTGTTGTGATCGCCCTTGTTGTCGGTCCAGCTCACCGTTACCTTGTCACCCGCCTTGGCCCCCTTCACCCGGAAGCCCAGGAAAGGATTGCGGGAGATGGCCACACTCCATTGGGCCTCCAGCACGGGCTTGCCGTTGAGTTCCGCCTTCACCGTCTGGATGAAATGGGCGGGGACGAGCTGGCCGGTCTTGGCGTCCTTGCGCTGCCCCGTCTCCATGGGGTGGTTCATGAGCACCTTGATGTCGGCCACATCACCGGCCAACGTTGCACGAATTCGCATCGGTTCTGCCATTTTCGCTACCTCGCAATCGGTTTCAGTATTGTCCAGTCAGGGGATCAGCCGCCGCAGCCGCCGATGGTCACCTTCACTTCCTTGACCGCGGCGTAATACTTGCCACCGGCCTTGACCACGACGCGGACGTTGGAAGTCTGCCCCATCTTGATACGGGTGGAGATGTAGCCTTCGGCTCCGTTGGCCAGGGTGAAGTCGGCCGCCAGCGGGGTGGCATTCTTTTCCACCAGCAGCGCAATGGCTTCCGTGCCGGCGATCTTGCTCGTCACCTCCACCGGCACCACGGCACCGTTTTCCGCAATGTCCGGCGCCTTGATCTGGATATCCTTGCTGTCGGCCGGCGTGGACGCGCCCATGGCCTTCAGCGCATCGGCCACCGCCTTTGCCTCGAAGGCGGCTTTGTTCCACTCTGCGGCCAGCACTTCGGTGGGGCGGAGCAGGCCCGCCGCCACGGCGACGGCCACCGTACCCGCGGCACCGGCGCCCTTGATAAATGTCCTGCGTGCGTGATTCATAAACGACTCCTTCGTTGTGTTACAGACCATAAACGTAATCGACCACCTTGTCGATCTCCTGCTCGCTCAGGATCTTGTGCTTGCCGAAGGGCGGCATGGAAGTGTAAGGATTGGCCGCCGTGGCATCCCAGATCTGGGCACGCAGCTTGGCTTTATCCGGATACCGAGCCTTCATGGCGATGAGGGGAGGCCCGATGTTGGCAATGGTCACCGCCTTCGGGTCGCCGGGAATGGAATGGCAGGCGAGGCAGTTGCCCTTGCGGTTGTTGAAGGCAATGTCCTGGCCCGTTTCCTCTTTCTTCTGCTCCTGAGCCAGAGCGGGAGCCGCCATCAGCGCGCCAACGATACTGGCGGCCAGCAGCAAGGCGGGGGCTTTGCGCATGTACATCCTCCTTTACCTCTGTGTTTTTGGTTGATCGAGCGAATCGGCCGGAAGCGGGCTCGGGGAAACACCAGCCCTGGCGATCAGTCGGTTTGCATAGCATACCCAAAGATTTTCTGCCGACGCAACCCTCGACGACCGGATTTTTTTGCCAAAACATGGGCTTCTAGTCTTTTAAGACTAAAAGCCCATCACATCGATTGCGAAAAAAGTTGGAGAATCACGGAGTACGCGCAGGACACGGAGGACCGGAGAGACGAGAATTTCGATGGTCTGCCTCCCGCCCCCGCTGTAACCTGTACCCTGTAACCTGAAGCCTGTCACCTGCCACCCTCCGCCCTTCTTTCGGCGTCCCGGGCGCGCAGCTCCTTGAGCCGCGCCTCGACACTGGAAAGTTGGTAGAAGTCGCCTTCGCCGCTTTTGAGGGCGATCTGCAGGTGTTCGATGGCAGCGGGGAGGTTGCCCCGCAGCACTTCCGCTTCCGCTAGGGCACGGTGTTGCAGCAGCACCCGCCCCTGCTGGGCATAGCCCCGCGCCTGCAATTCGTAGAGGCGCAGGTCAGACGGTGTTGCGCGCAGGCGGTTTTCCACCAGCGCCAGCGCCTCGGCGGACCGTCCCGCATCGAGGAGCGCCCGGGCGTAGCCGTAGATGAGGGCGCGATGGGCCGGGAAGCGCGCCATCGCCTGCCGGTAATGGGCGAGCAGGGCCTCGGCGTTACCCTGGGCTGCAAGAATCTCGCCGGCAAGGGTTTCCACCATGGGATGGGAGGCGGGAAAGCGCGTCTTCATCCGCTCGATTTCCTCCCATGCGGCAGCAATCTCGCCATCCCGCAGGAGGGCGGCGGCCAGGCCATAGCGGGTGGCAAGCTCGGCTGCATAGCGATGCTCCCGCAGCGCATCGCGGAAGTAGGCGACGGCCTCGCGGGCACTGCCCGACTGGGCGCGCAGCTTGGCCCGCACGAGGGCAAATTCGGGGCTGTCCGGCACCTGACGGTAGGGCAGTTCCGCCACCCGTGCTGCCATGTCGGCGATGCGTTCGGTGGTGAGGGGATGGGTGCGCAGATAGCTCGGCGCGTTGTTTTCGTAGATACGGTTGTATTTCTGCAGGCGTTCGAAGAAGGTCACCATGCCCCGGGGATCGAAACCCGCCGCCTGCAGCGTCTTCAGGCCCACGCGGTCGGCTTCCCGTTCATTGTCGCGGGTGAAATCGAGCTGGCTCTGGATGGCGCCGGCCTGGGCCGTGGCCACGGCGGCACTCGCCACCTGGCCGTTGGAGCGCGCCGCGAGGATGGCCACCACCAGCGCTGCCAGCGTGGTCAGGGTGGTGCGGCTTTCGGCGGCCACCATGCGCGCGATGTGGCGCTGGGTGACGTGGGCGATTTCGTGCGCCAGCACGCCCGCAAGCTCCGATTCGGTCTGGGCGGCGGAGAGAAGGCCGGTGTGCACGCCGATATATCCACCGGGGAGGGCGAAGGCGTTGAGGGTGTCGTCGCGCATGAGGAAGAACTCAAAATCCTGGCGGTTGTTACCACTGTGCGCGGCGAGGCGATAGCCCAGGCTGTTGAGATAGTCGAGGGCCTCCGGGTCGTCGTAATAGGCGCGCGAGGCGCGCAGCTCGCGCATGATGGCTTCGCCCAGCCTGCGTTCGGTCTGCTCGGAGAAAACGGACTGGGACACCTCGCCCAAATCCGGCAGCTCCTGCACGGCGTAAGCCGGATGGATGAGGTGAAGGGAAGCCAAAAGCAGGGCGACACAACGAAAGCGTTTTGGCATGGTGCTATGATAGCGCCCACGGCATTTGGTTCATGGTGACCGAACTTGAGCGAACTCACCCACTTCGATGGCCAAGGCCAGGCCCACATGGTGGACGTGGCCGACAAAGCAGAAACCCACCGCGTGGCCCGCGCCAGGGGGCGCATCCGCATGCAGCCGGAGACCCTGGCGCTGATCCAGTCAGGCGGCGCCAAAAAGGGCGACGTGCTGGGCGTGGCGCGCATTGCCGCCATTCAGGCCGCCAAACGCACGCCCGACTGGATCCCCCTGTGCCATCCCATTGCGCTGACGCGCGTGGCGGTGGAGTTCGAGATGAACGAGGCGGAATCGGCCATCGACTGCACCGTCACCACCGAGACTGTGGGGCGCACCGGCGTGGAAATGGAAGCGCTCACCGCGGTGGCGGCGGCGCTGCTCACCATCTACGACATGTGCAAGGCGGTGGACCGGGGCATGCGGCTTACGGAAATCCGCCTGCTGGAAAAATCCGGCGGCCGCTCCGGCCACTGGCAGGCTCCATGAGGTGGCTGCTTCTCTGCCTGGGGCTGTTTCTCAGCCCGCCGCTGCTGGCCGCCACCGATGTCTTCACCGTCCACACCCCCGCCGCCGACATCCCTGTCACCCGCCATCAGGCCGCGGGCAAGCGCCTCCTTTTGTGGCTGCCCTCCGAGTACGGGGTGCTCGCCGAGGAACATCGCATCGCGGAGGAACTCGCCCGCCGCGGCTGGGAGGTTTGGCTTGCCGACCTCTACGCCGCCCGCTTCCTGCCCACCGTGGCAAGCAGCGCCGAGGCGCTGCCGGCGGAGGATGTTGCCGCGCTCATCGACGCCGCCCTCGCACGTACCCGGCAGGTGTGGCTGGTCACCGCCGGACGCGGGGCAAAATATGCCTTGGAGGGCGCGCGCCTGCGGCAAAGCCACGCCCGGCAGCCGGCGCTGGCGGGGGCCGTGCTCCTCTACCCCAACCTCTACGTGGGCCAGCCCGAGCCGGGCACTGACCCCGTGTATCTGCCCATCACCCGCGACACCCGCCTTTCCCTCCACATCCTACAGGGGGAGCTTTCGCCTTGGTACTGGACCCTCGACACGCTCAAGGCCGCTTTTGAGGCCGGTGGCAGCCGGGTGAGGGTGCAAACCTTCTCCGGCATCCGCGACCGTTTTTATTTCCGGCCCGACGCCACTGCCGAAGAGAAAGCCCTAGCGGCGCGTCTGCCGGAGCTCATCAGCCAGACCCTGCGTGAACCCCCAACCGGAAGCCGAAGATGATCCGTTCCCTGACCACCTTCCTGTTTCTTCTGCTCGCGAGCGCCTCTGCCTGCGCCGCCGAGCTCAAGGCGGTAAGCCCCCGTGCCGCCCCGCCCCTCATGCTGCGGGACCTGGCGGGCAACCCCCACGACCTGCGGGACTACCGGGGGAAGGTGGTGCTGGTGAATTTCTGGGCCACCTGGTGTCCGCCCTGCCGCGCCGAGTTGCCCTCCATGCAGCGGCTGAGAACCATGATGCGCGACAAACCGTTCGCGATTTTGGCGGTGGACATGGCGGAGACGGAAAAGGAGATCCGCGACTTCCTGCGGGAATTCAAGGAGGCGAAACCCGACTTCACCATCCTCCTCGATCCCAAGGGCGAAGCGATGAAGGCGTGGAAGGTCCACGTCTTTCCCACGAGTTTCCTTGTTGATGCCGAAGGCATGATCCGCTATGCGGTGGCCGGCTCCCTGGAATGGGACGAAGCGGATCCGACCAGCAAGATCGAGAGCCTGTTTCCTCCCGCCCTCGCTCAGTCGCCCTGACGCTCCTCCGGCGGTTTCAAGTCGCGGAACGAGCGATACAACATGAGGTCGTAGCCGATCTTCAAGCCGGCGCCGACGATAAGCGGCATCGTGAGCGCCACCCCCTGCATCAGCACCCCTGCGGCAAACGGTCCAATGGCCCAGCCGGCGAGCCGCACCAGGCTAGTCACACCTGAAGCGAACGTCCGCTCCTCCGGCTTCACCACCGCCATCACATAGGACTGGCGCGTGGGCACGTCCATTTCCACCAGCAGTTCGCGCACCAGGAACAACAGCGCCGCCATCCAGAACTGCGGCACCAGCGCCACGGCGATCAAGACAAGGCTCGACGGGACATGGGTGAACACCATGGTATTCACCAAACCGATGCGCGCCGCCAGCCACGCCGCACCCAGATGCGACACGCCGTTGGCGATGCGCGCGGCGAAAAACAGCAGCGCGATGGCGCCTTCCCCCACGCCGAAGCGCACGAAGAAAAAATACGACAGCAGCGCCGTGCCGAGAAAGCCGCCGGCGAAGCTGTCGATGGCGAACAAACCCGCCACGCGCGCGATGATGCGCCGGCTCTCGGGACTGACGGGTGGGATCCATCGGGGCGACGGCGCGGCGGGTTCGACCGCGGCAGACAGGCCGAGATACAGCAGGCCGGTGAGCGCGTACAACGCGACATAGACGCCGATCGCGACCTGATAGCCGAAAAGCGCGCCGTTGCCCATCAGCGCAGGCAGCCCCGCCGCCAGCACGCCCAGCGCATGGCCGGCATCCTGCAGCACGTTGTACCAGGCAAAACTTCTGGTGCGATGGGCATCGTCGGTCGTCTGCGGCAGCATCGCCTGCTCCAGCACCAATGCCGCACCGCGATCGCGTCCGGCGCCGTTGACCATGCCGAAGAAGGCCGCGGCACACACCGCAAGCAGGTGGGTGGTCCACCACAGCACCACGCCGCCGCCAGCAGCCAGCGCCACCAGCACCAGCAGCGAAGACCGCCGTCCCAGCCGGTCGCCGAGGAAAGTCACGACGAGGGAAGACAGCGCCGCGCCGGTCAATCCGACGCCGACCACCACGCCGATCTCGCCCGCGTTGAAGTTTAGGTGCGCCAGGTACAAGCCCAGCAGCACCCCCATCAAGCCGGTGGCGAAAGCGCGAAGGCAAGCGGTGGTCAGCAGGATGCGGCGGTCGCGCATCGGCCCGCTATGTCCCCAGCAGCGATTTCAAGCCGAGCTCCCATGCCAGCCCCGCGAGCGCGCACGCGCCGATCACTTTCATGATGTCCACCCGGTATTTCCACAGGGCCACGAAGGAGGCGACGGTGATCGCCACCGGAAACCATTCGAAGCCACCGGCAAACGGCGCGATCGCCGTGCCCTTTGGCCAGAAGGTGTGCCAGGCGAAAAACACCGCCAGGTTGACGATCACGCCCACCACAGCGGCGGTGATACCCGTGAGCGGCGCGGTGAACCTGATCTCGTTGCGCGTGGCCTCCACCAGCGGCCCGCCGGCAAGAATGAACAGGAAGGACGGCAGGAAGGTGAAGAAGGTCGCCACCGCCGCACCGGCCAGGCCGGCCGCGACGGGATGCTCGAACACGCCCTTGGCCACGCCGCCGAGATAACCGACCCAGGTCACGATCATGATCAGCGGCCCGGGCGTGGTTTCGCCCAGCGCCAGGCCATCCATCATCTGCGGACCGGTGAGCCAGGTGTAGTGCTCGACGCCGCCCTGGTAGACGTAGGGCAGCACGGCATAGGCGCCACCGATGGTGAGGAAGGCCGCCTGGGTGAAGAACTTAGCCATGTCGGTGAGCGTCTGGCTGCCGCTGATGGCAAACAGGGCCGCAAACCAGATCAGCGCGAAGGCGGCGAGCGTCAATGCCAGCCGGGTCCAGGAAAATTTCGCGTGCCGTGGTGTGGGCGTATCGTCGTCGATCAGCGCCGGACCGTAGGTCTTGTTGCTCGCGCCATGTTCGCCGCCGCCCTGGAACTTGGCGGGCATGAGCTTGCCACCGAGGGCGCCGAGGATGCCTGCCGCCAGCACGATCCACGGAAAGCCGATGTCGAAGAAGAAAATGCCGACGAAGGCCAGCGCCGCCATGCCCCACAGGATTTCGTTTTTCAGCGCGCGCGAGCCGAT
The DNA here is from genome assembly GCA_023511995.1 of Burkholderiales bacterium. Classification (NCBI taxonomy): domain Bacteria; kingdom Pseudomonadati; phylum Pseudomonadota; class Betaproteobacteria; order Burkholderiales; species Burkholderiales bacterium. The sequence continues at coordinate 171,397 of JAIMAL010000001.1, read as the reverse complement.
GCGCCAGGCGGCAAACAGCACGATGGCCACCACTGCCGGCTTGATGCCGTAGAAGATGCCCGCCACCGCCGGCACGTCGCCCCAGGCCAGGTAGATGCCCGCCAGCAGCGACAGCAGCACGAAGGCCGGCAGGAAGAACAGCACGCCCGCCACCACCGCGCCACGCACACCGTGCATCAGCCAGGAAATGTAGATCGCCAGCTGAATCGCCTCCGGCCCCGGCAGCAGCATGCAGTAATTGAGCGCGTGCAGGTAACGGCGCTCGGAAATCCAGCGGCGCTTCTCCACCAGCTCCTGATGCATCATCGCGATCTGCCCGGCCGGACCGCCGAAGCTGATGAAGCCCAGCTTGAGCCAGTATTTGAAGGCTTCGCCCAGGGTCGCCGGCGCCGGAGAGGCGGGTTTGTCTTCGGTCATGGTCTCTCCTTTGCCATTTTCACTCGGCCTCGCGCACCAGCCGGATGCCCACTAGGGTGTAGCGCGTATCCTCGGTATTCCAGTTGCGATAGGCGCAGCGGGCATAGAACGCCCAGGTGTGCCAGGAGCCGCCGCGCCGCACACGTACGGTGCCGGTTGCCGGTCCCTGGGGATCGTCCACGGGCGAGTGGGCGTAATAGTCCTCGGCGTAGAAATCGGCGGTCCACTCCCAGACGTTGCCATGCATGTCGTAGAGGCCGAAGGCATTGGGGGCGAAACTGCCCACCGGCGCGGTGAAGGCGAACCCATCATGACCGGCAAGGGCGAAGGCCGCCCACTGTGGCCAGTAGGGGCGCGCATCAGCGTCGAAGACGTTAGCCACCCCCAGGAGGGATTCCGGATCGTCGCCGCTGTGATAGCGCGTGCGGGTGCCGGCGCGGCAGGCGTATTCCCATTCCGCCTCGGTGGGGAGCCGATAGCGCCTGCCCTCGCGCTCGCTAAGCCACTGGGCGAGCGCCACGGCATCGTTCCAGGTCACGTTCACCACCGGATGATCGTCGCTCTGGGGGAAGCCCGGATTGCGCCAGGAATATTTCGGATCGCGCCCGTCAAAAGCATCCTCGCGGGGAGAGCGGGCCGGATCATGGGCGGGAATGAAGCCATAGCCGCCGGTGCCATCAGCCTCCGACTCCGGCTTGTAGCCGGATGCCTCGACAAAACGCCGGAACTGCCCCACCGTCACCTCGTGCCGTCCCAGATAGAACGGCCGGGTGATGCGCACCCGGTGCACCGGCGCCTCGTCCACAAGCTCCAGGAAACGGCGCAGGGGATAGGCGGGAAAGTCCCGCGCCAGCGCCGCCGGCGCTTCATCGCTGCCCATGAAAAACTCCCCCGCCGGGATGAGCACGAACTCCATGCCCAGGGAATTGCGGATGACCGCCGGGGGCGTCTGCGCAGACGCGGGTGCGAAGGCAAGGAGGATGAGGAGAAGGGTGGCCGCGAATGCTCCGCGGCAGGGGCGTGGCTTATCCCCCACTCGCCCGCTCAAGCTTATTTCACCACCTTGAGGTGGGCGCCCCGCGGGGGCTTGCCGCCGGGACCGGGGTTGGTGCCGGTGCCGGAAGGGGGCGGCGTGTCGCCAACGGCGGGCATCTGGAAAAAGAGGCCCTGCCCGGTTTCCTTGGAGAAAATGCCGGAGACCGCCTCGATGGGGATTTCCAGCTCCCGCGACACGCCATTGAAGCGCGCCGCGAAGCGGATGAAGTCGTTGTCGATCTTGAGCTTGTGGGTGGCCGTGTAGCTGATGTTGAGGACGATCTGGCCGTCTTTCACGTACTCCATGGGCACCCGGGTGCGGGCATCCACCTGCACCGCGAGATAGGGCGTATAGCCTTGATCGACGCACCATTCGTAGATGGCGCGGATCAGATAAGGCTTGGTGGATGGCTCGAACATCGCGCTTGACCCTCTACGGACACCCCTCGAGGCTGCCGCCCTCCCTCGTCATTTGCGCATGGCCTTTTCCGACGGCGTCAGGGCGTCGATGAAGGCGGGCCGCGAGAAAATCCGCTCGGCGTATTTGAGGATCGGCGAGGCCTGCTTGGGCAACTGGATGCCATAGTAATCCAGGCGCCAGAGGAGGGGCGCAATGGCCACATCCAGCATGGAATACTCGTCGCCCAGCATGTATTTCTGCTTCTGGAACACCGGCGCAATGAGGGTGAGGTGATCCCGGATGATGGCCCGCGCCTTGTCCGCCTCCTTCTTCGGCCCCTTTTCCAGGGTGTCGATGTGGGAGAAAAGCTCGTTTTCGAAGCGGAAGAGGAACAGCCGCGCGCGCCCACGCATCACCGGATCGGCGGGCATGAGCTGGGGGTGGGGGAAGCGCTCGTCGATGTATTCGTTGATGATGTTGGCCTCGTGCAGGACCAGGTCGCGCTCCACCAGCACCGGTACCCGGTTGTAGGGGTTCATCACCGCGATGTCCTCCGGCAGGTTCTCGACGTCCACGTCGATCACCTGGAAGTCCATGCCCTTTTCATAGAGCACGATGCGGCAGCGCTGGCTGAAGGGGTCGGTCATCCCCGAGTAGAGAGTCATCATAGGCGTTCACCCGTCGTGTAAGCCTCACTGGCCCCTTTAGATGGGGCGGGGCCGGCCCCGGTTCAAGAGCAGGGCGCCCAAAAGGAGAAGGGGCGGAGGCCCTGCCGCCCCCGCCCCCTTCCGCCCGGGCTTCAGTGCACGTCCTTCCAGTATTCCTTCTTCAGGTAATAGGTCAGCACCGCCAAGCCGAGGAGGTAAAAGATCACGATGATGCCCAACTGCTTGCGCTGCGCCTGGGCCGGCTCACCCATGTACACCAGGTAGTTCACCAGATCGCCCACCGCTGCGTCGTACTCGGCCCGGGTGAGCTTGCCCGGCTTGACCAGCTCGAAGTGGTCGAAGACCTGTTTTTCCTTGCCTTCGTGGTCCTTCACCGTCTTGAAGTGCGCCACCTGCTCCCCCTGCAGCTCCCACAACACGTGGGGCATGCCCACGTTGGGGAAGACGGTGTTGTTCCAACCCGTGGGGCGGGACGGGTCACGGTAGAAGCTGCGCAGGTAAGTGTAGAGCCAGTCCGGGTCGCGGGAACGGGCGATCACCGTAAGATCCGGCGGCGTGGCCCCGAACCAGGCCTTGCCGTCCGTCGGCCGCAGGGCGATGGTCATCGGCTGTCCCACCTTTTCCTGGGTGAAGAGCAGATTGTCGGCAATCTGCTGCTCGGTGAGCCCCAGATCCGTCAGCCGCGAATAGCGCATGTAATTGGCGCTGTGACAGTTGAGGCAATAGTTGACGAACAGACGCGCGCCCTTTTGCAGGGAAACCCTGTCGTTGACATTGACGGGGGCGCGGTCTAGATGCACCGCTGGCCCGCTGGCCAGGCCGGTTGCCGGCAGCAGCGCAAAGAGGAGGAGGATCAGCTTGCTTTTCATTATCCAGTCACCCTTTCCGGTTCCGGTTTGGTCTTGTCGATCCTGGTGTACCAGGGCATCAGCAGGAAGAAGAGGAAATAGATCACGCTGAAGATCCGCGCCAGCACGGTGTACACGGGTGTGACCGGCTGCATGCCCAGGTAGGAGAGCCCGATGAAGGAAATGGCAAACAGGGTGAGCGCGGTCTTGTAGAGCACACCCCGGTAGCGGATGGACTTCACCGGCGACTTGTCGAGCCAGGGCAGGAAGAAGAGGAGCACGATGGCCGCGCCCATGGCCAACACCCCCGGGAATTGGGAACCCAGGATGGGCGGCACCGCGCGCAGGATGGAGTAGAAGGCGGTGAAGTACCACAGGGGCGCGATGTGCTCCGGCGTCTTCAGCGGATCGGCGGGGATGAAGTTGTTGGCTTCGAGGAAATAGCCCCCCATCTCCGGCGCGAAGAAGATGATCGCCGAAAAGACGATGAGGAAGACCACCACGCCGAAGATGTCCTTCACCGTGTAGTAGGGGTGGAAGGGAATGCCATCCAGGGGGATGCCGGTGTTGGGGTCCTTTTTCTTCTTGATCTCGATGCCGTCCGGATTGTTCGAGCCCACCTCGTGCAGCGCCACCAGGTGCACGAACACCAGCGCGATGAGCACCAGTGGCAGGGCGATGACGTGGAAGGCGAAGAAGCGGTTCAGCGTGGCATCGGAAATGACGTAGTCACCGCGGATCCACACCGCCAGATCAGGACCGATGACGGGGATGGCAGCGAAGAGATTGACGATCACCTGCGCGCCCCAGAAGGACATCTGCCCCCAGGGCAGGAGGTAGCCCAGGAAGGCTTCCGCCATCAGCGCGAGGTAGATGAGCACGCCGAAAATCCAGATGAGTTCCCGCGGCTTGCGGTAGGAGCCATAGAGCAGACCGCGGAACATGTGCAGATAGACCACGACGAAGAACATCGAGGCGCCGGTGGAATGCATGTAGCGGATGAGCCAGCCCCAGTCCACGTCGCGCATGATGTATTCCACGGCGGCGAAGGCAAGCCCGGCGTCGGGCTTGTAGTTCATGGTGAGGAAGATGCCGGTCACGATCTGGATGACCAGCACCAGCAGGGCCAGCGAACCAAAGAAGTACCAGAAGTTGAAGTTCTTCGGTGCGTAGTACTCGGACAGATGGGCTTTCCAGGTGGCCGTCAGGGGGAAGCGCTCGTCCACCCAGGCGAGGAGTTGTTGCATCTTGCTCATGTCACGCTCCCTTGGTGTCTTCGCCGATCAGGATGCGGGTGTCGCTGAGGTAGCGGTGCGGCGGCACGACCATGTTGGTGGGTGCCGGCGACCCCTTGAACACCCGCGCCGCCAGGTCGAAACGGGAACCATGGCAGGGGCAGTAGAAGCCGCCGTGCCAATCCGGCCCGGTTTCGTTGTCGGACACCGGTTTGAGCTTGGGTGTGGGCGAGCAGCCCAGGTGGGTGCAGATGCCGATGACGACGAGATACTGGTCCTTGATCGCCCGGTGGTTCTTGCAGTATTCGGGCTGGATGGAGCTTTCGGACTTGGGATCGGACAGGCGGTCGTCATGTTTGTCGAGAAGCGCCAGCATTTCCTTGGTGCGGTAGACGACCCAGACCGGCTTGCCGCGCCATTCCACCGTGGCGTAGCTGCCGGGCTCGATTTTGCTGATGTCCACTTCCACCGGGGCGCCTGCCGCCTTGGCGCGCTGGCTCGGGTTCATGCTGGCGATGAACGGCCAGGCCGCCGCCAGCACCCCCGCTCCCCCCACCACCGACGTGGCGATCACCAGGCGGCGGCGGGTGCGATTCACTCCTTGGTTGCTCATATCCCGTCCTGTCGAAATGTCCAAGAAAAGGCAAAAGCGGCATTCTACCCAAAAGCGGTGCGGCTTTAGAAGCCCCTGCTCTATATCGCCTTGATTTCGCTCAAGGAAACCATCCCTGCCGGGGCCTCACACGGGATTGGGAATGTCGATGAATTGATGTTCGAGCCCGAAGCGAGCGGCCAGGTGCTCGCCCAGGGCCTGGATCCCGTCCCGTTCGGTGGCGTGGTGTCCTGCGGCGAGGAAGGCGACCCCGGATTCCCGCGCGAAGTGGACGTTGTGCTCGGAGACTTCGCCGGTGAGATAGGCATCCACGCCATAGCCGGCGGCGGTCTCGAACCACCCCTGGGCGCCGCCGCTGCACCAGGCGATGCGGCGGATGACCCGTTCCGCCTCGCCCACCACCAGCGGCGGGCGCGCCAGCGCCGCGGCGATGCGCCCGGCAAGCTGCGCCAGGGGAACGGGTTCATCGACCCGCCCCACGGCAATGAGGCCCTGCTCGCCCACCCACGCTTCCACGGTGAACCCCAGCCGGTGGCCAAGCCGCGCATTGTTGCCCAGTTCCGGGTGGGCATCGAGGGGCAGATGGAAAGCAAAGAGGCTCACCTCGTGTTGCAGCAGGAGCCCGATGCGACGACGCTTCACGCCCACGATGGGCGCCGGCTCGTTCTTCCAGAAGAAGCCGTGATGGACCAGCACCGCATCCGCTCCCGCCTCGATCGCCGCCGCAAGGAAGCTCAGATTGGCGCTCACGCCGGTGACGATGCGCCGCACCTCCGGCCTGCCCTCCACCTGCAGGCCATTGGGGCAATAGTCGCGGAAGCGGCCGACGTCAAGGAGGCTGCGCGTATAATCGTCCAAGTCGGTGAGCCGCATGTTTTCCTCTGCCCAATGAAAAGACTCTGGCTCCTCTTCGCCCAGTTCACCACCCTGTGCGTGGCCGTGCTCTTCGTCGTCGCCACCTTCCGGCCGGAGCTGTTGCGCCGTGGGTCTGCGCCGGAAGGCAACGTGACGCTACCCTTGCCGGCCACGCCCGCGCCGGCATCCTACCGCGCCGCGGCGAAAAAGGCGATGCCGGCGGTGGTGAACATCTACACGGCGAAGCGGGTGCGTCCTTCCAGACACCCCTTCCTCGACGATCCCCTCTTCCGCCGCTTCTTCGGCGATGAGTTCCCCAACGAGCCGCAGCGGGTGACCAACCTCGGCTCCGGGGTCATCGTCGATCGCCAGGGCTACATCCTCACCAACCACCATGTCATCGAGGCCGCCGACGAAATCCAGGTTCTGCTCGCCGATGGACGCCGCGCCCCGGCTCGCCTCGTCGGTTCCGACCCGGAGACCGACCTCGCGGTGATCCGCATCGATCTGCCGGATTTGCCCGTCATCGAGTTCGGCCATGCGGAACGCCTCGCCGTGGGCGATGTGGTGCTGGCGATCGGCAACCCCTTCGGCGTCGGCCAGACGGTCACCATGGGCATCGTCAGTGCCCTGGGCCGCAGCCATCTGGGCATCAACACCTTCGAGGATTTCATCCAGACCGACGCCCCCATCAACCCCGGCAATTCCGGCGGCGCGCTGGTGGACACCAACGGCGCCCTGGTGGGCATCAACAGCGCCATCTTTTCCAGGAGCGGCGGCTCGCTGGGCATCGGCTTCGCCATCCCCGAAACCCAGGCAAGACAGGTCTTGCGCGAAATCGTGCAGCACGGCGCGGTGGTGCGGGGCTGGATCGGCGTCTCCATGCGGGATCTCCCGCCCGAGGCCGCGCGCGCCCAGGGGCCCGGCCAGAGCCGGGGCATCCTCATCGTCGGCGTGCTGCGCGATGGCCCGGCCGACCGCGCCGGCATCGAGGCCGGGGACATCCTGACCCGCATCGACGGGAAGCCCCTCGCCGATGCCAATGCCGCCCTGCGCCAGATCGCGCAGCTCGCCCCAGGGCGCAGGGTGACCGCCACCATCGTGCGCCAGGGCCGGGAAAAGCGGCTTGACATCGTCATCGGACGGCGCCCGCCCAGGCTGCCTGGCCCCACCCAGGAGGACGAACCATGACTGGCCACAGGCCAGGCGGCTTCTCCCTCATCGAAATGGCGGTGGTGCTGTTCATCGTCGTGCTCCTGCTGGGTAGCCTCTTGGTGCCCTTCAACAGCCAGGTGGAACAGCGCCGCGTGGCGGAGACGCAGAAAATCCTCGAGGAAGCGAAAGAAGCCCTGATCGGTTATGCCATCGCCAATGGCCGCCTGCCCTGCCCCGATCTTCGCAGCCCCGCCGCCGGCTACACGCCCAACGATGGGCTGGAAGACCGCACCCCCACCGGCGATTGCGTCGCCCAGGCCGGCAATCTCCCCTGGGCCGAGCTAGGCGTGGCGAAGACCGATGCGTGGGGCCGGCTTTTCCGTTACGCCGTGAGCCCCGAGTTCAGCCAGGCCATCAGCCTGACAAGCAGCCCCACCCTCACGGTGAAATCGCGGGATGCGAACGGCAACAGCATCGCCGTCTCCAAGGTGAACGGCGTGCCCGCCGTGGTCCTTTCCCACGGCAAAAACGGTTACGGCGGCATCGACGGCGATGGCATGCCGGCAGCGCCGGTGCCGCCCCAGAATGCGGACGAGACCACCAACGCCACGAGCACGCAAACCTTTTACGCACGCCCCAGCAAAGGCCCGCAGACCCCCTGCGACGACAATGGCACGCCCCTTTGCGAATTCGACGACATCGTCACCTGGCTTTCGCCCAGCATCCTGCTCCACCGCCTGATCGCCGCCGGACGGCTACCGTAGGCAGGCGGCGCCACCCCGACGCTTCCCCACCCGTCCCTCCTCGGGAAAGATGTGCAAACGCCCGCTGGGCGAGGATCACGGAAGAAGGCCGCCGCGGTGAAGAGGCCTCCCCCCCTCACCCGCAAGGCACTGTTCCCCGGGCACGGATAAGGACGAGCATGGCGACGCGGGTGTGTTTTCACCGCGCAAAAAAATCAGGGCCGGCGCCAACTCTCGAAGCGCGGCCGGCCCTGCCCACGTGCTGGGGTGTAGCCCGGTCAGAACTTCACTTCCTCGAATTCGCCGCCCGCGGCGAGGGTGAGCGCCTTACGGATGGCTTCCGGGCTCTTCATGATGTTCATGAAGCTGTTTTTGCCCATCATGGAGAGGTCGGGGAAGCTCACGGCGATGCGGAAGCGCGCATAGAGGGCATAGGCCTTGTTGCCGGAGACCAGGATTTCATAGGGCAGGTGAGCCGCCGACTTCACCTCCTTGAAGTCGATCTCGCTCATGATGTACTTGTCATCCATGTACTTGTCGGCCTCGGTTTTGCCCTTCATGGCCACGCCGAAGACGGTTTCCTGCTTGCCCGGGATGTCGATACGATAGACCTTGGTCACGCCCGCCACCCCCTTGGCGAGATTCGCCTCCACCGTCTTCACGCCCTCCTCATAGGACTTGTACTCAGCGAGCACGCTCGGCTCGTCGAAGTATTCCATGCCCATCATGTAGTGATATTTGCGCAGCTTGGAGGCAGAAAGCCCCTTCGCACCGAACTCCTCCACGCGCCCCAGGGCCTTTTCCAGCGCCGCGCTCACGCCCGCTAGATCGTTTTTCATGCGGTAGGCATTGGCCCAGTAAGGCGGGTTGGTGTAGGACACCTGCACCTCGTTGCCGGCCTTCACCACCGCCACGCGCATGGCCGCGCCGAAGCCGCCGTGCTCGCTCTGCGCCGCCGTGCGCTTGAGCTCGTCGTTGGTCACGGCGATGATGGTCGTGCCGGGATAGGGCGTGTAACTCCCCACCACCTGGAAGCCATTGGCGGTAAGGGCTTTCTTCACTTCCTCCACCTTGGCCGCCTGATCGCCGGGGCCCTTGTAGGCGAGGACGAAGGGTTTGAGCAGGTCATCCGCAATCGCCGTGCCGGCCAGCAAAGCCAGGCAGAACACCGCGAACCATTTCGCAATCCTCATGGCAGTCTCCTCTGGTGATGCGCCGCCTCACCGGGCGGCTTGTTCCGGAAAGACCGGCCGGAACCGGTAGGTTCCGACCAGTCCGATGCAGAGCAAAAAAAAGCTGAAAGTCGAACTGCAACTTTCAGCTTTTTCGTTGGCGATACCGTCAGAACTTCATGCCGTAGGCCACGCCGAAGCTGTCCTCGTACATGGTGTTGTTGATACCGGTACTGGGCCCCGTACCATTGACGGTGTTCTTGAAGGCATGCATGTAGGCGAAGGACAGCTCACCGCCATTGGGCATGCGCCAGGTGGCACCCAGCGTGGCATGTTCCTTGATCACGCCCGGCGCCAGGATGTTGAAGAAGGTCTCGGTGCCGGCATAGGGCACGTCGTTCCAGCTGTAGCCGGCGCGCAGGGTCCATTGTTTATTGAGGTCATAGGACACGCCCAGCTTGTAGGCGGTGATATTCTCCCAGCCAAAGCCCGGGCCGTTGTCCGTACCCAGCTGAGCCGTGTTGGAGCCACGGTTGGCGATGGACTTGATGTCGCCATAGTTGATGCGCTGCACGTCGGCGGCGATGGTAAGTTGCGGGGTGGCCTGCCAGGCAAAGCCGATGCCGTAGTTCTCGGGAATGTCGAAATCCCCCTGCTCGGCGAAGAGGCCCTTGTATTTGTCAAATTTCTGCATCCAGGTGCGGGACTGGTAGGTCACACCCACGCTGAAGGTGGGCGTGAGCTGCCCCGTCCAGCCGAGGCCAATGCCATAGCCCCAGGAGCTGTCATAGCCATTGTTCGTGACATTGCCCGGGGAAGAGGACATCATGCCATTGTCGAAGTTCTGAAGTCCATAAGCCTTGAATCGCTGATAGGCGAGCTTGAGGCTGACACCGATGGCGTTGCGGTCGTTGATCTTCATCGCCCAGGTGGGGGCGATGAACAGTTGCATGAGATCGACGCCGAGATTGCCGGTGCCAAAAATCAAACCAAATGTTCTGCTATTCAGGTTTCCATAATCCGTATTCATGCCCCCGTTGCCATACACGGACACCCCCAGGGACATGTTGTTGCTGATCATCTGGTTGTAGCCGAACTCGGGGATGAAGAAGTTTTCGGTGTCGTTTCCATCGAACGTCCCTGCGCCCGTGATGGTCGACTCCCGCTGCGGCCGGAAGTAATCGAGACCCACGTCCCAGCGGCTGCCCACCAGCACCATGTTGGCCGGGTTGGTGGCGGCGGCGAGGGCGTCCTGGCCGTAGGCGATGCCTACGCCCGCCATGCCCTTGGACTTGATGCCATAGCCGTGGGAGAAGTAACCATTGGTGGCGAAGGCCGGAGCCATCAGGCCTGCCAGAGCCAGGGCGCCTGCGAGAGCACGAAGCTTCATTGCTTTTCCTCCTTGAGATGAGCGGTTTTTGCTTGAAGGATGACCCAACAACGCGATGCGTCGTTGGGGCGATACTAACCTATGGTTCGGTGTTGCGCAAAGCGTTTTGGTAGGAAATGACCAGTCCCCATGGCGGCAGTGTTGCAAAAATGAGACAGGTTTCAGGTTTCAGGGCACAGGCTTCAGGGTGCAGAACATTGAAACGCCCTGCTCCTCCATGCGCTCCGCCTCCTCCGTGGCGCTGAAAGCTACTCGCCCGCCCTGCCGGGGCGCAGCTGTTTTAAGCGCTGCTCGGCGAAGGCGCGCAGTTCCCGGCTCAAGCCCGGCAGCGCCATCGCGCGGGCAAAGGCCTCCGCCGCCTCGGCAGGTCTTTGCGCCGCTTCCAGGGAGATGCCCAGCCCCACCCACCACGGAGCGCGCTCCGGCTCGCGGCCCAAGGCGGCCTGGTATTGGGCGATCGCTTCCCCATGGCGCCCCAGCCGCTGCAGCACGGCCGCGTGGAACGCCGCATACGCGGCCTCACTTTCCCCCTGGGCCGCGTAGCGCTCGAGGGTGGCCAGCGCAGCCTGTTCCCCTTTGGCTTCCAGTTGCACCCGCGCGAGCGCCATGGCCAGCCGGCCGATGAGACGGCCGTTGCCGCCCGCCTCCTCAAGCCCCCTCTGGAGCAGCCGCTCCGCCTCGTCGAGCCGCCGACCGTTGAGGTAGAGGGCAAGGAGCGCCTGGCGCGCGCCGCCATGGCTGGGGTCGAGGCTTGCCGCCTCCTTGAGCGCGGCCTCGCCTTCCATGGCCTTTCCCTGGGCGAGCAGATTGAGGCCCTCGGCGTAGCGCTGCTCCGCCTGCTGGGCGGGGGTGAAACGCTTGAGGCTTCCCGGCGATGCCACCTCCCCGGCAGCTGCGGGCGGAGGCGCAGCGGGCATCACAACGGGCTTCTCCACCGTGCGGCGGGGAGGCGCGGTTGCCTCGACCACGGCGGGCGCCGGCGCGACGGAGGGGGTGTCCGCCACGGGCGCCGCGGGGGGCGCTGCGGGCGCCACGGGCACAGGAGCAGGGACCGCAGGGGGATGGGCGGGCTGGGGTTCCGCCAGTGGTGCCCGGCTTACGGGCGGCTTGGGTGCGGGCGGCCGGGAATGCGAGAAGTACCCCCAGAGAGCAAGCCCCAGGCCTGCCGCAATCAGGACCAGGGCGCCGATGAGCCACGGGAAGCGGCGGGGCGTGGCCGGGGGAACGGCGCGCACGGGCTGCGGCAGGGTGTCGAGGGACTCGTGCCGCGCGTCCAGCTCCTGCAGCATGCGGTTGATGACGCTCATCGCAGCACCACCCAGGCGCCGGCAAGCAATCCCAGCCCCATGAGCCCCGCCGCCCAGGCCCAGAGCCCAAAACGCGTCAAGGATAAACGGGCGAGCGGCCGCGCTGCCGGGGTGTCGCGGGCGGCGAGGACCACGTGGCGGCCGGTCACCCGCTGGCCGCCTTCCCCGAAGACGAGGAGCAGGGCCTTGTGCGCCAGCACGTTGACGAGCCGCGGGATGCCGCCACTGGCGCGATAGAGGAGCGCCAGCGCCCGCCGGCTGAACAGGGGGCCGCCGGCATAGCCCGCCACGGAAAGGCGGTGGGCGATGTAGTAATCCATCTCCTGCCGGGTCAGGGGACCCAGGGTGTAGTGGAAGGTGATGCGACTTTTGATCTGGCGCACGGCGTGTTGATCAAGCTTTGCGTCCAGTTCCGGCTGGCCGAACAGCACCACCTGCAGCAGTTTGCGTTTTTCCGTTTCCAGATTGGACAGCAGCCGCAGGGCTTCCAGCGTTTCCAGGGGCATGGCCTGCACTTCGTCGAGACACAGCACCACCTTTTTGCCGGCGCGGGCAAAGTCGAGGAGAGCCCGCGTGACGGCCTTGAGGGCCTGATGCTGGTCGGCCTCTGCCGGGAGTCTCACGCCCAGCTCCTCCGCCAGCGCGAGGAGCAGGGTGCGCGGCTCGAGATAAGGATTCGGCAGATACGCGCTGACGAAGCCCTGGTCGAGACTGGAGAGGAACTTGCGGCACAGCAGCGTCTTGCCCGTCCCCACCTCGCCGGTGATCTTGATGAAACCCTCGCCATTGCGCACCGCCACCAGCAGGGTGTTCAGGGCCTCCTGGAAGCTGCACGAGGCAAAGGAAAAGGCGGTGTCGGGGGTGATGCTGAAGGGCGCCTCCCGCAACCCGAAATGCCGGCGATACATGGTCTTAAGTGTTGAGCCACCCTGCCCGTCAGGGGCACAGTTGAGGGGCACAGTCTAGGGCAAGGGTGAGGGCCGTGTCATCTGCTCGATGTTGCGCTGGCTGTCGAGGATGTTGCGCGCCCAGGTCTCCTCACCCTTGACCACGGTCGCCTTGAGGAGGATGACCAGTTCCTTCTTCACGCTGCTTTTGTTCTGTTGCTTGAAGAGGTTGCCCAAAAGGGGCACCTCGCCCGCCACGGGCACCTGGGAGCGGTCGGACAGCGACGCCGATTTCATGAGGCCGCCGATGGCCACCACCTGGCCGTTTCTGGTGCGGATGATGCTGTCGGTTTCGCTTACGGTGCTCGAGGCAAGGGGCAGGGTGAGGGAGCCGGCGGTGCCGAGGTTGACCTCCTTCACCTTCGTCTTCACGTCACTCACCGCGGGGTGGATGTGGAGGGTGATGTTGTCGTCATCGTCGATCTGGGGCGTGACATCCAGCACGATGCCGGAGAAGAAGGGCTGCAGGGTGACGTTGGGGGTGGTGGTGGTGGTCGTGCCGGTGGTGGTGGTGGTGCTCACGTTGGTGACGAAAAAGTCATCCGTGCCTACCTTGAGCACGGCCTTCTGGTTGTTCAGGGTGGCGATGCGCGGGCTGGAGAGCACCTGCACACCGCCCTGGGTTTCCAGAAACTGCATGAGGGCGGCGAAGCTGCCGGTCTGGAAGGCAATGCCGAACAGCCCCCCCGCCGTGCGCCCGGTGGCGGCCAGTGCGCCCCCCAGCACATCCCCCACGGTCGCCGGTCCCGTGGTGGCCGGATTCACCGGCACATCGGGAGGGATGGGGAAACTGCGCGTGTCGGCGCCCACCGAAAAACGATGCCGCGCGAGGCTGTCGAAGGCCGCCCAGTTGATGCCGGACTGGAAGCCCTCGTTGAGTTCCACTTCGATGATCTTCGCCTCCAGGATCACCTGGCGATCCACCGCCCCCTGGGTGGCCCGCAGATACTGCTCCACGGCGCGCAGCTCACTGGGCAGGGCGCGCACGACGAGCACACCGGACTGGGGGCTCACGACCACGCTACGCCCGTTTTCCGTGCCGACGATGGCCTTCACGGCGTCGGTGAGCTCGGCCCAGAAATTGGCCTCCGACTGGGTGGACACCCGGGTGCTCTGGATGCTTTCGCTGCTCACCCCCGGCTGGGTGACGGGCGCACCGAGTGTGCCCGGCGTGGCCTGACGCGGGCTGTCGCTCACGGAACCGGACACCACGCGCACATCCGAGGCCCCCTTGCGCGTGGCGGTCAGGTAGTTGACCTTGAACACCCGCGTCTGCAGGGTGAGGGGCTGCACGAAGATGCGGTTACCCTCGATGCGGTAGTCGTAGCCATAGAGCTCGCGGATGGCATCGAGCGCCTCTTTCACCGTCACGTCCTTGAGGTTCACGGAGATCGTGCCACTCACCTCGGGATGCACCAGCATGCTGTAGCGGGTGCCATGGACGATGCCCATGAACACCTGGTTGGCGGGCGCGTTGTTGACCACCAGATCGAAGCGGGGTTCGGTAGCGGGGGGCGCCGGCAGGTCCAGCTTCAGGGGCGGCAGGAGCTGATCGGCCACCTGGGCCGGGCCCGTCTGCGTGGCGGGCTGGGTGGCCTCCCGCAGCGCGGCGTCGATTCGCTCCAGGGTGGTGGGCGGGCGCTCCGGCGGCGTGGCGCAGCCGGCGAAAGCCAAAGCCAGCAGCAAAAGGGGATGGATTCTCATGGTCGTGTCTTCCTCGATGCGGGCTTGTCACCCGGTTTCCTGCCTTGGGGGGTCGGAAGGGGACGTTTTTCCACCTCCGGCAGGAGCTTCAGCACTTCCGTGCCGGCGGGCCCCTTGAGCACCACCCCCTCTTCGCCGATGCGCACCACCCGCATGTCGTTGATGCGGCTGCCGACGGTCACCTCCTGACCATCGATGACGGCCATGCGTCGCTTGGCGCCAATGCGCACCATGGTGAGCCGCGGGCCGCTGCTGGCCGCCGCCCCTTCGGCGGCTTCCTGCGCGTCGGACAGTGCGGGACGCGTGGGGTCGGGCAGGCCGGCCGCGCCTGCGGGTGCCGCCAGCAGAAGGAGCAAAAGGATCAGACTGTAAGCCACGGCTTGTCCCGACTGAGGGTATAGAGGGTGAGGGTCAAGCGGGAACGGGGATATTCCTCCACCGTCAGGCGCGCCCCGCCCCACAACAGGCGCCAGGGGGAGGCTTCGATGGCCTCCACATAGGCGAGCAGATCGGGGAAGGTGCCCTCGACGGTGATCTCCACTCCCTGGCGATAGACGAGGGGCGGAGCATCGCCACTCACCAGTTTGCCATCGGCGCCGATGCCGGCGGGCGGCAGGCTCTTCAGGGCAATGAGCCGCACGTTGCGATGCCGCGCCAGAAGATCGCGCAGCACCTCGCCCATTTTTTCCGCACCCACCAGCGTTTTGGCCAGGGCGTCGAGCCGGGCCTGCGCCGCCACGGCCCGCTGCCGCAGCTCGGTAAGGCGCTGCTTCAGAGGGGCATCGGGGTCCCGCGAGGCCTCCTTCACCAGGGTTTGCACCTGCAGCCGCGCCGCCTCCATGCGCGTCTGGTGTTCCTGCAGGGTGGCCAGCAGCGCCTTGCGCTTCGCGGTGAGGGGATCGAGGGCAAGGGAGACGAAGAGCATGCTCACCGCCAGCGCCGCGGCGGCGAAGATGAAAAGCCGCTCGCGCAGGCTGCGGGCGTCGATGCGTTCCGCCCAGAGGGCAAGGGTCTGCTTCATGGTGCCTCCCGTGGCGGCCGGGAACGCAGGACGAATTCGATATAACGCGGCGCCTCTTTGTCCGTGGCCACCGGCCGCGCCATCTGAAAGGTGGCAAACCGACGGCCGCGCAGCACCTCCTCCTCACCCAGCCGGCGCAGATATTCCGGCACGAGCTCCGCGGAGAGGGCGCGCCCGGCGAGATTCAGCTCCCCGCCCTCCAGCTCCACCGCCGTCAGCCACAGACCCTGCAGGTGCTGGCGCGCCAGCGCCCGCAGATAGACACCGGCGCCAGTGACCTCGCCAAGGACGTTGCTTTCCATGAGCCTCAACACCGCCTCGCGCAGGGCAACCTCCTGCTCAAGGGCGCGCACTTCCTGCTCCAGGGCGGCGCTGGCCTTGCGTTGGGAAAGCGCCGCGCGGGCTTCGTTCATGCGCGCCTCCTCGGCGCGGAAGCGCGCTTCGATGGTGGCGATGTCCCGCGACAGCCGGTGCACCTGCCATGCCGCAAGCCCCGTGAGCACGCAAAGACCCAGCACGATGATCCCCAGCGCCTGCGCCATGGTGCGCGCGGAAAAAATCTTCTTCTGCTTGAGGAAGATCGGGTTGAAGAGGTTGATCTGCTGGCTCATAGCGCGGTGGGCTCCCGCCGCAGGGTGGCGCCGAGGGGAACGAAAAAACGCGCCTGGTTTTCCGGGGTGGCCAGGGCGGGAACGCGGGAGAAATCGAACACCCGCCCCATGTCGAGGACTTCCACCGGCACGTAGAGATTCGCCGCCAGATGGTCCCGCAGCGAAGCTGCCCCGGGCAGGGGGGCGAGCCACAGCCGCGCCACCGAGACGAAGGAAAACTGGCGTTCCACATAATCCAGGGAACGCTGCAGCTCCAGCGTGACGCGGTCGAAATGGGCCTCGCGCATGGGGCCCTCGTCATTCACGTCTTGCCAGGTGACGTCGAGATGCCGGGAAAGATAGAGCTCGCCCCCGTAACTGACGGTGAGCAGTCCCCCCTGGTCGGTGAAGGTCAGCATGGCCACGCCGCGACCGGGTTCCGCCACCACATTGGCGATGTTGCGGCTTGCCATTTCCGGAATGTCAATCACCTGGAGGGGAATGTCTGCCTCCTGGGCAAGCCCGATGTAGCGGCTGATGACCTCGTTGCGCGCCGCCACCACATAAAGCGAATGGCCACGGTTGGGCGCATTGGGATCAGGCGGGATGTCCAGCACGTCGAGGGTGGCATCGTCGATGTGATAGTCGAGCATGTCCTTCACCCGCCAGCGCACCGCCGCCTTCAGCTCCTCCGGCGGCACCGCCGGAGCCTCCGTGACCAGCATCTGGTATTCATCGAGGCGCAACACCAGGCTCACCGGGTAATGGGCAAGCCGCATCTCCCGCGCCACCTGCCCGAGTCCGGCGGCATCCCGCACCGGCCGGGAAGCGGTGCCGCACAGCGTCACCACCGCCCGCCCATCCGCGCCCGGCTCGCTGTGGGCGAGCTGCAGCTCCTCCCCAGCAAAGCTCAAGACCAGCCACCCGGCGGTCTTTTTTTTCTTCAACCAGAACCCCACGCCCCGCGCCTTACGCCTGTTTCGTGAAATGACTCGAACTTAAAGCAATAAGTGGTTGTTGTCAAACCATTTTCGCATGCCACCGGCGGGCGGGGCTGAAGGCTTCCGAGGGCCACGGCCCACGGAGGCGCGTAAGGTGTCTGTATCCTGCCCACTGTAACCTGACCCCTGCTTTAGTACCGCTCCCGCCGGTAGATGATGGGCGGTTTCTGCTCGAAGATGCCGAAGGTCGCCCGGGCCGAGGGGTTGTCGTTGTACTGCCCGTCGGCATCCCAACTGCCCTGCAGCCACGGATAGGAGCTGCCCGTGCGGCACGTGGTCATGGGATTGTCCCCGTCACTGCCGATGTTGGCGCAGACATCAACAGTGCCCTTGGTGCCCGGCGCGCTGAAGGTGAGGCTTCCCTTGCCGCTCATGACGGTGCCCCCGGTGGGCGTGGGCATGCCGGCCGGGTTCTTCACGAAAACGAACTGCCCCGTGAGGTCGGTGCAGGAATCCAGCGTGTTCGTCGCCCAGGCGCTGCCGGTCCAATACTGGGTCTGGAAGGGCATCACCAGGCTGAGCAGTTCCGAGCCGTGGGCGTTGGACAGCACGAGGCGGCCAAAGCGCAGCTTGGTGGTGTCGCTGAGATTGCTGCCGGAGAGGGTGGCGCCGTCGGGGTCACTCACCGTCGCCTTCAGGGCAAAGCTGTCGAAGGGACCATCGGGTGAGGCCTGGCGATTGAAAGTGTAGGTGCCGCTCCCGTTGTACACCCCGTTGTTCCACACAAAGGCGGGCAACGCAAGACGGCCGGTGAGATTCACTGGTGTTCCACCATTATCACCGGTGATGCTGAAGGTGCCAAGTGGACTGTAGCCGCTCGTGTAGCGGGTGGTGGTGGTGCCGTTGGCACTTTTGGCCTCCAGGGTCAGATCGATCTCCAAGGCCGGCTGACCCATGTAAGTGAAGTCGCCGGAGCTGCATCCCGAGGTGAGGGTCGCCGTATAGGTGAAGTGGTGGGGATAGAAGCGCCCGAAGGGGCCGGCAGCGACACTACCGATGACGCACCCGTATTTACCCCCGCTCAGGGTGTTCGAGGTCGAGCCGGCTACACAGCCGGTGCTGCCATCGACGCTGGTGTAGGTGGCGTCTTTGACGGCATCAGCGAGCAGGGAAATCGTGCCGACGTCGTGGTACTGGAAAGTTCCCGTGCTGCTTCCCCCGCTAGCCGACGGGAACGTTCCGACCAGAGATCCTGGGTCAATGGCATTGTTGTTGTGATCCCGCACGAGCGCCGCATCCACAGTGGGCGCACCATCGTAGGTACTGGTGCCGCTTGCCACGGTCAGGGTAAAGTCGTTGCCGGCCGCAAGCTTGCTCGTTGGCGGGTTGTTGACGCTGGCACTCGCCGTCACCGTGAACGTCTGCGGGCGGATGGCAAAATTGTCCACGCTGCACCACGCGATTCCCGAGGGCGGACAGTTGGTGGCATCGCACACCACCTTGATACGCGCCTCGCGGTAGGCGTTCGGCACAATCTTGTTGGTCAGGGTGAGGCGCCCCGCCGTGAAGTTGGTCACGGCGTTATCGAGCACCTGCGTGTAATCGGGCGAGAAACAGTTCTGCGCATCGACTGCGCCGGGATTGACGCGCGCGATCAGCAAGACCTGGGCCTTGCCGTTGAACGAGGTGTCGACGTTGTCCGAGCCATCGAGGGCCACGATGTCATAGTCGCTCCCCACCCCGGCCAGCCGCGTATAGAGCCGACCCGTCGCCGCGGAGCAATGTGAAGTGGTGTAGTTGTGGCAGGCACTGAACTTGGCGAAGCATGCCGTCAGGTTAAGTAAAGGGTCTTCCGTTGCATCTTCTGTGACTGCACCATCGCTCACGTTGATGTTGACCACCCCTGGCGTAGGATGTGACAGGGCAAACACCGCCTGGGACTCCCCATTCCAGGTGTAGGTGGCCATGCCATCATTGGGTGTGCCGTTGTTGAACACGCCGCTACCGCTGACCAGCGCCCAGTTACCCTGGCCAGTCGAGGTGGAAAGCGTGATGGTTTTCCCCGTGATGGTAACGGGGCCATGCGCCGCGTCGTGTGCCGCAACGGTCACGTTGTTGGCCTGGCAGGCTGGGCCAGTGCCGGCGTGCGAGATCGCGTAATGGCAGACCCGGGTCTGGTCCTTGTGTTGCTGTATCAGCGCGGAGTCGGCTTCATGGTTGTAGAGGACGAATTCGTCAATCGTTGCGAAAGTGCTGCCGGGATTGCCGGCCGAGACACCATTGCTGCTGTTGGCGCTGCGGTTATCGCCGATGTAGAGCGTGCCAATCTCACTCGACACGCCAGCGTTGGTGGTGAATGAGGAGGTCTTTTGCAGCACGCCATTCACCCAGATGCGCAGGCGGTCTTGGTTGGAACCGGCCAGGTTGTTGAAGTTCCATGACACCGCGATGTGCGACCAGCCCGTGTTCGGCAGCACGTTGTTGGACGTGGCGACGGTACGGTTGGTGTTGTCACTGTCTGTCACCGTGAACGAAAGCGCGCGCTTCGTGGTGCGTCGCAGGTAGAAGAAGCGGTTGGCGGTGGTGGTCGCATCGAACAACACGCGGGTGAGGTTCGGCGTGTTGGCGCTGTTGTTGTACCAGAACATGATCGTGCCGGCATTGCCGACCGTGGTGGGGATCGCCACGGGGGTGGCGATCGCGCTGATGTCGGCTTTGCTCGTATTGTGGCTGATCTGCGCGCCGCGACAGACCTTGCCCCCTACCACAACCCCTGGCCGCACGCCACCCCCGGCCTGGACCGCCGTGGCATGGTAGCCGTTGCCGCTGCTATCCTTGACTTCCCCCGGCGTGCCGTTCCAGAGGGATTCTTCAAAGCGGTATTCGGCAATCAGCGCCGCTTTTGCCTCACCCGCCAGCGCGAAAACCGACGAGGCGAGGGTGACAACAGACAGGCTGCGCATCAACCGATATCCTCTGCTCATCTTTTCCCCCTGTTCTGGTGGTTGAACGCCGCTTCCTTAAGCCGGAGTGCAAACCCCTTCCGCGCACTGGCGCCCACCGGTCCGCCCTGTGCCCCTGCGGCGCGATTCCGGCTTCCTTTTTCAGACGCCCCCAGAGCGATTGCCCCGGCTTTCAACACAAATCCCCATCTGGCGTTTTCCTGCAGGTGGCCACCACCACATCCACCCGCCGCTCGACGAAACCCAGGGCGCCGGGACTGCCGCCGCTGCTGGCAATGGCGGTGATGTTATAGACGCGCACCTTGTTGCCCTCCTCGTCGTGGTCGCTGTGGGTGCAGGAAACGTTCAGGGCGAAGTCGCCGAAGCTGAAGCCCGCCGCGGGCCCACAGGCATATTGCGGGTTGTTGGGCAACTCCTGGGCAAGGATCTGGGTCACCTGCCAGTCGGCGCCGGCGCGGGCGGCGGCCAGCGCCCGTGAGCCCTGGATATCCTGCGCGCCGGTGACGTGCTGGGTGGCGCTGAAATGCATGATGGCCGCCCCCAGCACCGCCAGCGCGGTGATGAGAAAGAGGGCGGAGACGATGGCAAAGCCCTCAGGGCGCGTTGTCCACATGCACTTCATGGTAGAGCCCGACCTTTTCACCGGCCTCCATCAGTTCCAGATACAGGGTGAGCAGCCCCTGCCGTTCCGTGGCCCCCGGCTGGTAGGTGAACTGGCAGGCACTCACCCGCTGGGCAAGGAGCCGCCCCGTCGCCCCGGCCGGCGGGAAGCTGGGCAAGCTTGTGATGGCATAGTTCTCGTAACGGCTCAATGTTCCCGTGCCATTGCCCCCGCTTGCCCCCGCATTGGCGCAGACATAGGCCACGGGGCCGGAAACGATGTAAAAACGCCGCGACGGGCTGCCGGTGGCCGGCCGGAAAACCGTGCTGGCAAAGGTGAAGGTGTCCGTCGCGCCCCCGTCGGTGGAGGCGGTGATTTGCGCCGAGTTGTTGCCGCACCAGGCGGAAGGATTGGTGGGGCCGCAACCGCCGGCATCGTTGTTATAGAGGTTGTAGATGACGAGCCGTCGCCCCACCTGTTCACCGCTTGCCGCAATCACGCTGCCCAGGGAGGTGAGGCTGGTGCACCCCGCAGCGAAGCAGCCCTGGCTGTCGGCGGCGTTTTGGCTATAGCGTCCCCCCGTCGCGGTGATGAGCATTTCCAGGTTCTGCCCGCTGCCGTTGGGCCGCAGGCTGTTGGGCAGCGCCGCCTGCACGTCGCGGGCGATGCGGCGCAGGGCGGTGTCGGCGATGTCCGTCAGGCGGGCGCGGCGCTCGCTGTCCAGGTAGCCCTCCACCGGCCTGCGGATGAACACGGCCACCATGGCGGCGACGATGCCGGTGATGACGATGACCACGATCATCTCCACCAGCGTGAAACCCTGCGCGCGCATCAGTAGTTCCCCCGCCAGCCTTCCAGCGTGACCGTCTCGCCTCCGCTTGCCACGGTGATGGTGATCCGGCTGCCGTTGGCCCCATTCAACGGCTGCGGCGTGACCGTCACGCTCGCCGTGTAGTTGGCAAGCTGAGGGATGGGCGTGCCGTCAAAGGCCGCAATGCCGGTCATGGCAAAGCCGTTGTAATCGGCAACCGCATGGGTGGCGCCCCGGTTGGCCGTGGTCACTGCGACACAGCTCGCCCCACTGGGGCAGGTGTAAGGCACGGCCAGGATTTCCTCCAGCAGACTTTCGGCGACAGCGATGGCCTGCTTGCGGATCAGGGGATCACTGGAAGCGCGGGTGGCCTGGGTGAAGACGGCGAGCACCCCGGCCACCGCCGCCGAGACGACGACGATGAAAATGATGAGCTCCACCAGGGTGAGCCCCCGCGCATGCTTACGGGTGCACATAGCCCGTCTCCGCCTCGACGGTGAGGGTGGCCGAAATGCCGGATACGGCCAGGGTCGCCGCCGCGCTGGGTCGCCCTTCGGCATCGAAGCTTAAGGAAGCAGGCGCGCTGGTGAAGGTCACGCCCCCCGGTGCCGTCACGGTGTAGGGGGCCGTGCCGCCGGGACCCGCGAGCGGGGTGTCGCAGGGGCCGCTGCCGGGCGTGGAACGCACGGTAAGGGTCACCGAATTCGCCGTGAAGGCCGCACACACCGTGCGCCGCTGGGCGATGGCCGCCTTCTGCGCATAACGCAGCGCCGCGGCCGTCTCATCGAGGAAGGCGCGGGCGTCGAACTCCTTCCGGTCGAAGAAGCGTGGCAGCACCACCACGGCCAGGATGCCGAGGATGACTAGGATAACGATCAGCTCGACGAGGGTGAAGCCGCGCATACCCGTCTTCCTCAGCCTGGAGGGGCGCCCGCCCCCCCCCCGCGCAGCCTCAGCAGCCGGCTGTGTTGAGGGTAATGGTGGGCGAGCCGTTGGCCGCTGCCGGGGAGGTATAGCTGATCCGGCAGGTCGCAGGGGTAGTCGCCCCGACGACATCCATGGTGATGGTTGCGCCCGCACCCGCCCCACCCCCGCTGATGATCAGGCCATCAGCGGCCGCATTGAGTTGGGCGGCCGTCACGATGCCCGCAGCGTTGGCCGTGGGATAGCCGTTGATCAGGGTGACGTTCACCCCTTCCATGCTGATCGTCGCGGCACCGCTAAGCGTCGTGTTGGTCACCAGCGCCTGGGCGTGGGCCAGCGCCGCCGCGGAGCGGACGGCGCCGTAGATGCCTTGGGCCTTCGCTATCCGCGCCTGCTGTTGCGCGTTGATGTAGCGCGGCAGGGCGGTCGCTGCCAGGATGCCAAGGATGGCGATGACCACGATGAGTTCGATGAGGGTGAAGCCCCCGGCGAGTCGTTTGGCTCTTCGCGCTTTCATGATTTCAGTCCTCTTTCATCTCGTTGTCCCCGCGGGGGCGCCGCCCCGACTCCCAAGCCTTGCAGCCCCAAAGCGGAACCCCCTCTCCCCCTGGACATCAGTTCGTTGTGCAGGTCACGGTGACGGTTTGAGCCACGCCACCTTTTTTGCTCTTGACCGAGCAGTTTGTCGCCACAGCACCGGCGCCGGTACACCCGCTTAGGGTGGCAGCCGAGTTCGCCCACTCGAAATCATTCGTCCAGTCCACACCAGTAACCAAGGCTTGCAGACCTGCACACGTGGTCGTACTTCCGACCGTCGTCACGGTGGCAGTCGGATCAGCCAATTTTTTCGCATAGTTGATGGCCGAAGCACTGGCAATGGCGCCGGCCACGCCCTTGGCGGCAGCGTTTCCAGCATCGCTGCTCAAGTCCACAAACTTCGGCAACGCCGTTGCGGCCAGGATGCCCAGAATGACGATCACCACCACCAGTTCGATGAGGGTGAAACCTGCTTGTTGGCTGCGCATGATGTTTCTCCTTATCAAAAAAAGCCTCAAAAACCAAAGACACCCTACGGTGAAGCAAAGTCCGTACCAGAAGCCGCACCCCCGTAAGGCGCGGCGGGCAGCGGCCCAGTTGCCTCACCCCCTCACCCCGCCCGCTGCCCTGGAAGGCGGGGCGGGAGCGGCGCATGCGCACCGCCAAACCAGCGGTAGGGTTCCACCACCAGCCGGGCGAAGGGCATTGTTGTTTTTACGGCATCTGCCCCAGAAACTTGAGGCAAAACCACCTCCACCCGCATCCGCACGCGCTTCTCGCCCCCGGCATCCGGGGCGAAATAGTCGCCCCGGTCCACGAGATAAACGAGTTCCCGGCGGTTTGTGTCGAAATACCAACAGCCCCGACAGGCAGGCGGCGCCGCAAGCTCGCCCTGGTAGCCCGCCATGGGTTCCTCCAGCCAATCCACCGGGTTTTTCCCGGCGAGGGCGGCAATTTCTGCCGGGCGGTCTGCCGCCACCGCCGCCGCCACCTGGAAGCGCAGGGCGGTCTTCAGCATCTGGATGTTTTGCTCCAGCATGGCCTTTTCCGCCTGTTCCCGCAGGTAGAGCAGGCGGTCGATGGCAGCAAGCCCCAGAAGCGCCACCACACACACGACCACCACGAGCTCCAGCAGGGTGAAGCCCGCCCCGCGCCGCGCGCCCATGCCTCGCCCCTGCCACGCTCACATGGACTTGCCCAGGGCGGCGCGGCCCAGGTCCCACATGGGCAGGAAGACGCCCAGGGCGAGGATGAGCACCAGCACGCCCATGGCCAGGATGAGGAGGGGCTCGATCTGCGCCGAGAGGTTCTGCACCTCGTATTCGACCTCGCGGTCGTACATGTCGGCAATTTCCTGCATCAGCTCGTCCACCGCGCCGGTTTCCTCTCCCACCGCCACCATCTGCAGCACCACGGGCGTGAACACGCCGCTGGCAATTGCCGTGCGCAGGATGGTCTCCCCCCGTTCCACGCCATCCCGCATCTGCTCGATGCGGGCGCCGATGTAGTCGTTGTCCACCACCCGGGCCACCGTGGATAGGGCCTGCACGATGGGCACGCCACTTTTGACGGCGAGCGCCAGGGAGCGGGCAAAACGCGCCAGGGTGGCTTTGCGCACGATCCCGCCCACCACCGGCAGCCGCAGCTTCGCGCGGTCCCACTGGTAGCGCCCGGCCGGTGTCTGGATCCACAGCCGCAACAGCAGCACGGCGAAGACGAGGAGCGCGGCGAGCACCGGCCAGGAGGCCACCATGAAATCCGAGAAGGCGATGAGCCAGCGCGTCACCTGGGGGAGCTTGGCACCGAAACCCGCATACACCTTGGCGAAGGCGGGGATGACGAAGAGGTTGACAATGACGATGGCCGCTGCCATGGCGATGACCACGAAAGCGGGATAGCGCAGCGCGGATTTGATCCTTTCCTTGGTGCGCCGCTCGAAATCGAGATGATGGAAGAGGCGCAGGAAGATTTCATCGAGCCGGCCGGTCATCTCCCCCACGCGCACCATGCTCACGTAAAAAGGCGAGAACACGGGTTCGCGGCGCATGGCCATGGAAAGCTCGCGGCCCGCCTCCAGGCTTTCCCGCAGATTGCGCAAGACTCTGGCGAAGCTGCGGTTGGTGGTGGATTCCTCGAGCCCCGCCAGCGCCCGCAGGATGGGTACGCCCGCCTTGAGCAGGGTGTGCATCTGACGGCTAAAAAGGAGCACGTCGATAGGGGTGACCCGTGGCTCGAGCAGGCGGTTCAACCACTCCGGACGCTGGCTTGCCCGGGGGCGCGGTGCCTCGCGGATCTCGACGGGGGTGACGCGGATGGTGAGCAGACGGTCGGCCACGGCGGCCGCGCTCGCCGCTTCCAGTGTGCCCTCCACCAGTTCTCCCCGCTGGTTGCGGCCCTTGTAGGCGAAGTGGGGCATGCCGCTCAATCCTCCAGCGCCGCGGTGACGCGCATGGCCTCGGCCACGCTGGTGCGACCGGCCAGCGCCAGCTCCACCGCCGCGCGGCGCAGGGTGTGCCCGGCAAGCTGATTGCGGGCCAGTTTGACGAAGCCGTGAGTGTCGTGGCGATTGAGGGCTTCGATGAGGGGAGCGGTCATCTCCAGCATCTCGTAGATCGCCACCCGGCCGCGGTAGCCGGTGCCATTGCAATGGCCACAGCCACGCCCGGCGACAAAGCGGTGGCGGCCCGCCTCCGGCCCCAGCTCCAGGGAAAGCCAGGCGAGTTCATGGTCCTCCGGGGCACGCTCCGTGGCACAACTGTCGCAGACCAGGCGCAGCAGCCGTTGCGCCAGCACCACATGCACGGACATGGCCACCATGTAGGAAGGCACCCCCATGTCCAGCAGGCGGATGGGCGTGGAGGCAGCATCGTTGGTGTGCAGGGTGGAGAGCACCATGTGGCCGGTCATGGCGGCGCGCATGCCGATCTGGGCGGTTTCCTGGTCACGCATCTCCCCCACCAGCACGATGTCCGGGTCCTGGCGCAGCACGGTACGCAGCACGCGGGCGAAGGTGAGGTCGATTTTCTCGTTGACCTGGACCTGGTTGATGCCGGGCAGGCGGTATTCCACCGGGTCCTCGACGGTGATGATCTTGCGCTCCACCGAGTTGAGCTCGGCCAGTACCGAATAAAGCGTGGTCGTCTTGCCGGAACCGGTGGGGCCGGTGACCAGCACCATGCCCTGGGCACGGTGGAAAATCTGGCGAAAACGCGCCAGCATGGCCGGCGGAAACCCCAGGCTCTCCAGCGAAGGGATGCCCTCCTCCTGGTTGAGGAGCCGCATCACCACCGATTCGCCGTATTGCGTGGGCAGGGTGGAGATGCGCACATCCACCGTACGGTTCTTCACCCGCACATGGAAGCGGCCGTCCTGGGGCAGGCGCTTTTCCGAAATGTCGAGGCCCGACATGAGCTTGAGCCGCAGCGCCAGCGCCGGGGCGATTTTCGCATCCACCTCGGTCTGCAGATGCAGCACGCCATCGATGCGGAAGCGGATGCGCAGCACCTTCTCCTGGGGTTCGATATGAATGTCGGAAGCCCGGACCTGCGCCGCGTCCTCGAACATGGTCTGCAAAAGGCGCACCACCGGGGCATCCTCGAGGGTGGTGCCGGCGGAAAGCAGGCCAAAATCGACGGCGGTGTCGCCAAGCTCCTCCTCCAGGGCATGGGCGAGGTCGGTGAGCTCCTCCGTGCGACGGTAGAGCCGGTCGATAGCCTCCATCAACTGGCCTTCGTTGACCACGGCAAGGCTGATCTCCCGCTTGAGGAGCCGCGAGATTTCGTCATAGGCGAAAAGATCGGTGGGATCGGCCATGCCCACCAGCGCCGTGTTACCCTTGACCTCCATGACGATGGCGCGGAAACGCCGCGCCTGGGTTTCCGGCAACAGCTTCACCACTTCCGGGCGCAGGTTGTGGAACTTGAGGTTGATGTAAGGGATGTTGAGCTGGCGGGCGAGGGCCTCGGAAATCTGCTCCTCGGTGACGAAACCCAGCTCCACCAGCACGCGCCCCAGCTTGCGCCCGCTGCGTTTCTGCTCTTCCAGGGCGAGGGCGAGCTGCTCCTGGGACAGGAGTTTCTGCTGGACGAGGACCTCCCCCAGGCGGATTTTTTCAGGTCGGGCCACCGGCACCTCCGCTGGCTGCGGGCGCTTTCGCCCGGCCTGCTCCATACTTGACGTTACACTTCATATTCACGCTGCATATCCTTGATTTGACAACACTAACCCTTTTCCAGGCAGAACGCAAGGCAATGTTCGAACTCGTTCTCTACCAGCCGGAAATCCCCCCCAACACCGGCAACATCATCCGCCTGTGCGCCAATAGCGGCACGCGCCTGCATCTGGTTGAGCCCCTGGGCTTCGGTCTGGAGGACAAAGCGCTGCGGCGCGCCGGCCTGGACTACCACGAGTTTGCGAGCCTCGTCGTCCACCCCGACTGGAATGCCTGTCGGGAGTGGCTCGCCAAGCGCCGCCTGTTCGCCCTCACCACGCGGGGCAGCCGCCGCTACAGCGACCCCCGCTTTCAGCCCGGCGATGTCTTCGTCCTTGGGCCGGAAACCCGCGGCCTGCCGGAAGCGGTCCTCGCGGAATTCCCGCCAGCGCAGCGGCTGCGCATCCCCATGCTGCCCCACTCCCGCAGCCTCAATCTCTCCAACGCCGCCGCCGTCATCCTCTACGAGGCCTGGCGGCAGAACGGCTTCCCGGGGGGCGTGTGAATCCCCTCCCGCCGTCGCCTCCCCCCTGGCACAGCCTCGCGCCGGATGCCGTTCTCGCCCGACTGGACACCGGGCGCAGTGGTCTGGCCCACGAGGAGGCCGCGCGCCGCCGGCAGGCCATCGGCCCCAACCGCCTGCCCGCCGCAGGACGCCGCAGCCCCACCTTGCGCTTCCTCGCCCAGTTTTCCGACGTACTCATCCACGTCCTGCTTTTGGCGGCGGTGATCACCGCCGCCATGGGCCAGTGGGTGGACAGCGGCGTGATCCTCGGCGTGGTGCTCATCAACGCCTTCATCGGCTTCATCCAGGAAGGCAAAGCGGAGGCGGCGCTGGATGCCATCCGCAATCTCCTCTCGCCCCAGGCGATGGTGCTGCGCGAGGGGCGTCGCCAGGCAATCGAGGCCGAGGCACTGGTGCCCGGCGACATCGTCTTCCTCGCCGCGGGCGACCGGGTGCCCGCCGATCTGCGTCTGCTTTCGGTGAAGGGGCTGAAGGTGGACGAATCGGCCCTCACCGGCGAATCCCTGGCCGTGGACAAGCAGGTGGAGCCGGTTGCCGAAAACGCGCCCTTGGGGGATCGCAGTGACATGGCTTGGTCGGGCACCCTGGTCACCGCCGGCCAGGGCATGGGCGTGGTGGTGGCAACGGGTGCTGCCACGGAAATCGGCCGCATTGGCAGCCTGCTTGCCGACGTGGAGCCGCTGGACACGCCGCTTTTGCGCAAAATGAAGCAGTTCGGCCGCTGGCTGACCGTCCTCATCCTACTCCTTGCCGCCGGCACCTTCGCCCACGGCACCCTGGTGGGCGGCTATTCGAGTGGGGAGATGTTCCTCGCCGCCGTGGGTCTGGCGGTGGCGGCCATCCCCGAGGGTTTGCCCGCCATCATCACCATCACGCTCGCCATCGGGGTGCAGGCCATGGCCCGGCGCAATGCCATCGTGCGCCGCCTGCCGGCGGTGGAGGCGCTGGGGTCGGTCACGGTCATCTGCTCCGACAAGACGGGCACCCTCACCCGCAACGAGATGACCGCCCAGGTGATCATCACCGCCAAGGGCGTGTTCCGGGTGACCGGCGTGGGCTATGCGCCGGAAGGGGGATTTCTCAGGGAAGCGGTGGAGGTGGCGCCGGAAGAGGAGCCGACGCTCCTGGAAGCCGCGCGGGCGGGGCTCCTTTGCAACGATGCGGCGCTCCATTGGGAGAACGGGGAATGGAAGCTTGCGGGCGACCCCACGGAAGGCGCCCTCATCACCCTGGCGATGAAAGCGGGACTCAACCCCGGTTTCGAGGCCGAAGCCTGGCCCCGCTTGGATGTCATTCCCTTCGAATCGGAACACCGTTTCATGGCCACGCTGCACCACGATCACGCCGGGCACGGCGTGATCCTGCTGAAGGGCGCGCCGGAGCGCCTGCTCGCCCTCTGCCCGTGGGAACGCCTGGACGGGGAAGACCGCCCCCTCGATGCGCCCCGCTGGCACGCGGCCATGGAAGCGGCGGCGGCGGAGGGCATGCGCCTGCTCGCGCTGGCGAAAAAGCCCGCCCGACAACGGGAGCTCACCTTCGATGACGTGGAGGCCGGCGGCTTCGTCCTGCTGGCGGTGATCGGACTCACCGATCCGCCCCGGGAAGAGGCCCGGCGTGCCGTGGCGGCCTGCCAATCCGCGGGCATCGCGGTGAAGATGATCACCGGCGACCATGCCGCCACCGCCCGCGCCATCGGCGAGGCCCTGGGTCTGGGCCGGCCAGCGGTGCGGGTGCTCACCGGCGCCGAAATCGAATCCCTCAGTGATGCCGCCCTGCGCGAGGCGGTGCGCCACACCGAAGTCTTCGCCCGGGCAAGCCCCGAACACAAACTGCGGCTGGTCCAGGCCCTGCAGGCAAATGGCGAAGTGGTGGCGATGACCGGGGATGGGGTGAATGATGCGCCGGCCCTGAAGCGCGCCGACGTGGGCGTCGCCATGGGGCGCAAGGGAACGGAGGCGGCGAAAGAGGCGGCGGAGATCGTGCTCGCCGACGACAATTTCGCCTCCATCGCCGCCGCCGTGGAGGAGGGGCGCACCATCTACGACAACATCCGCAAGGCCATCGTCTTCATCCTGCCCACCAACGGCGGCCAGGCGG
This sequence comes from Burkholderiales bacterium, assembly GCA_023511995.1. Taxonomy (NCBI): domain Bacteria; kingdom Pseudomonadati; phylum Pseudomonadota; class Betaproteobacteria; order Burkholderiales; species Burkholderiales bacterium. The sequence goes on along the minus strand of JAIMAL010000001.1, from coordinate 141,687 downwards.
GGGTGCTGGTGGCGGCGGTGCTCCTGGGGCTTGCGCAACTCCCGGTCACCCCGGTGCAGATTCTGTGGGTGAATCTGGTGACCGCCGTCACCCTCGCCCTGGCGCTCGCCTTCGAACCGGCCGAAGCCGACGTCATGAAGCGCCCGCCGCGGGATCCGCGGGAGCCGGTGCTCACTCCCTTCATGGCTTGGCGGGTGGCTTTCGTCTCCCTGCTTCTGGTAGGGGGCGGCCTCGCCCTTTTCCTGTGGGAGACCGCGCAGGGAACCCCCGTCGAGGTGGCGCGCACCGCCACCGTCAACCTGCTCATGGTGGGCGAAGCCTTCTACCTCCTCAACTGCCGCCGGCTCTTTGCCCCCCTCTCTCCCGCCGCCGCTTTCCGCGGCAACCGCTGGGTGGCCATCGCCATTGGTGTGGTGGTGGCGCTGCAGCTTGCGTTCACCTATTCCCCCCTGATGCAGCGTCTTTTCCACACCGCGCCCCTGCCCGTGGAAGCCTGGGGCATGATCCTTCTTTTCGGCGTGCTGGTGCTCCTGCTGGTGGAGGCGGAAAAGGCTCTTTTGCGCAAGCTTGCGGGAGCGGGCCTGAAGCCATTGATGAAAAAGGAGTAAAATCGGAAAGTTTCGGCAACGGTTCCGCTTTTTCGCCCATGCAGCTTTTCACCTTCGGCATCAACCATCAGACGGCACCGCTGGCCATCCGGGAACAGGTGGCCTTCCCCTCCGACCGACTGATGCCGGCCCTGCGGGACCTCGCTTCCCGCCGGGCGGTGAAGGAAGCGGCCATCCTCTCCACCTGCAACCGCACGGAAATCTACTGCAACACCGAGGTGCCGGAGGCGGCCATCGACTGGCTGTCCGAATTCCACAGCCTGCCGCGGGCAAGCCTCACCCCATACCTTTACCTTCTGCCCCAGGAACAGGCGGTCAAACACGCCTTCCGGGTTGCCAGCGGCCTCGATTCCATGGTGCTGGGAGAGGCGCAGATCCTCGGCCAGATGAAACAGGCGGTGCGCGCCGCGCAGGCGGCGGGCACCCTGGGCACCCTGCTGCACAAGCTTTTCCAGCGCACCTTCGCCGTGGCCAAGGAAGTGCGCACCACCACCGACATCGGCGCCAATTCCATCTCCATGGCGGCGGCGGCGGTGCGACTGGCCAGCCGCATTTTTCCCAGCATCGCGGAACAGGCGGTGCTCTTCATCGGGGCGGGGGAGATGATCGAGCTATGCCTGGACCATTTCGCCGCCCAGCATCCCCGCCGCATCACCATCGCCAACCGCACCCTGGATCGTGCCCAACACCTCGCCCGCCGCTGCAACGGGGGCAGTCTCACCTTGAACGAGCTGCCGGAGGCGCTGCACCACTACGACATCGTCGTCAGCTCCACCGCGAGTCCGCTGCCCATCCTGGGCAAGGGCATGGTGGAGCGGGCCATCCGGCAACGGAAACACCGCCCCATGTTCATGGTGGATCTGGCGGTTCCCCGCGACATCGAACCGGAGGTGGGGGAACTGCCCGATGTCTTCCTCTACACCGTGGACGATCTGGCGCATATCGTGCAGGAAGGCATCGGCAACCGGCAGGCGGCGGCGCAGCAGGCGGAAGCCATCATCGAAAGCCGGGTGCAAAGCTTCATGGAATGGGTGCGAAGCCGGGAGGTGGTGCCCACCATCCGCGCCCTGCGCGACTCGGCGGAACGCTTCCGCCGCCAGGAGCTGGAGCGCGCCCTCAAGCATCTGGCGCGGGGCGATGATCCGGCGCGGGTGTTGGATCACCTGTCGAAGGCGCTCACCAACAAACTGCTGCACGGGCCCACCGATGCGCTGCACCACGTGCGGCCGGAGGAGCGGGCGGAACTTGAAAACTGGCTGCGCCGCCTCTACCACCTCCACCTCGAATGAAACCCGCTCTCCTTGCCCGCCTTCGCCAGCTCGCCGCCCGGCTTGACGAGCTCAACCAGCTCCTTGCCAACCAGGAGATCACCGCCGATCTCGCCCAATACCGGCGCCTGTCGCGGGAGCACGCGGAGATCGCGCCGGTGGTGGAACGCTTCCGCGCCTATGAGCACACCTTGCGCGACCGCGAGGCGGCGCAGGAGATGCTGGCCGACCCGGAACTCAAGGCTTACGCGGAAGGCGAGCTGAAAGCGGCAGAGGCCAGGCTTGCCGAGCTGGAGCTCGACCTGCGCAAGGCGCTTTTGCCGCGGGACCCCAACGACGACCGCAACGTCTTCCTGGAAATCCGCGCCGGCACGGGCGGCGACGAATCCGCCCTCTTCGCCGGGGATCTTTTCCGCATGTACAGCCGCTACGCGGAACGCCAGGGCTGGAAGGTGGAAGTCCTCTCCCACAGCGATGGCGAGGTGGGGGGCTACAAGGAAATCATCGCCCGCGTGAGCGGCGCCGGCGCCTATTCCCGGCTCAAGTTCGAATCCGGGGTGCACCGCGTGCAGCGGGTCCCGGAAACGGAAGCCCAGGGCCGCATTCACACCTCCGCGTGCACCGTGGCAGTCCTGCCGGAAGCGGAAGAAATCGGCGAGGTGGACCTCAATCCCGCCGAGCTCAAGATCGACACCTTCCGCGCCAGCGGGGCGGGCGGCCAGCACGTGAACAAGACCGATTCGGCGGTACGCATCACCCACCTGCCCACCGGCATCGTCGTCGAATGTCAGGACGACCGTTCCCAGCATCGCAACAAGGCGCAGGCCATGGCCATCCTCGCCGCCCGGCTGAAGGACATGCAGGTGCGGCAGCAACAGGCGAAGGAGGCGGCCACCCGCCGCTCCCTGATCGGCACCGGCGACCGCTCCGAACGCATCCGGACTTACAACTTCCCCCAGGGTCGGGTCACCGATCATCGCATCAACCTCACCCTTTACAAGCTGCCGGAGATCCTCGACGGGGAACTCGACGAGCTCATCGAGGCCCTGGCCAACCAGCACCAGGCGGAGCAGCTTGCAAGCCTCGGCGAGGCCGCCTGAGGGGCGAAGCGAGCTCGACCGGCAACCGGCCCATGACCCGCCCATGCCTCCCCCCTTCCCCCACCGAGGTGGCCCAGAAAGCTTCCCGGCGGGTCGGGGAAACCCTGCGCCAGGCGCGCGGGGCTTTGGCCTCTGCGCTTAGCCTCGATGCCCGGGATGCGAGCCTCGAAGCCCAGATACTCCTTTGCGAGGCCCTCGGCCAAGGGCGCGCCTGGCTCATCGCCCACGACACCGACCCGGTCCCGGCCGAGGCCCTGGCGCGCTTCCAGGGGCTTCTTGCCCGGCGGCTTTCCGGGGAACCCGTGGCCTACCTCCTCGGGCGGCGGGAGTTTTTCGGTCTCACCCTGGCGGTGACGCCGGCCGTGCTGATTCCCCGTCCGGAGACGGAACGGCTGGTTGAGTTGGCGCTCGCTCACCTGCCCGATGGCCATCCGTGCGAGGTGCTGGAGCTGGGCACGGGCAGCGGTGCGGTGGCCCTGGCCATCGCCCATGCCCGGCCGGCGGCGCGGGTGACCGCCATCGAGCGCTCTCCCGCCGCCCTCGCCGTGGCGCATGAGAATGCCCGGCGGCTTCGGCTCACCCGGGTGCGGTTCCTGCAAGGGGACTGGTTCACCTCCCTCGAGGGGGAAGCGCGTTTCCACCTCATCGTCGCCAATCCCCCCTACGTGGCGGAGGATGATCCCCACCTCGCCCAGGGCGATGTGCGCTTCGAACCCCGGGCGGCGCTGGTAGCCGGCAGGGATGGCCTTGCCGCCCTGCGCCACATCGTGGCGGAGGCGCCCCGCTGGCTCCACCGGGGCGGCTGGCTGTTTGTGGAACACGGCTGGAACCAGGGGGAAGCCTGCCGGGCGCTCCTCAGGGCGGCGGGCTTTGGCGCGGTGCAGACCCACCGGGACCTGGCGGGCTGGGAGCGGGTGAGCGGCGGGCAAAAACCAGGCTGAGCGCCTCGCGCGCTGGCGGAGCCTGTCGGGAAACTTTACACTTCCCCCCGAAAGGGAGCGCGGGGCAGCCCCTGTCTTTTGGCCATGTCCCTGTTTTGCCATGATTTTGTTGCATCATGACGGCATGGCGCGATTCTTGCATTGTTTTTTTCCGGTGAGGGGCGGCCGGCTGCCACCGGCCCAAGGCGCGAGGAGTATTCCATGGTGGATTCAGGCAAAGACGAGAACGTCAGGCAGGCCAAAAGCGAACCCGGCAGGGTCGATGAAAGCCGGCGGCGCTTCACCCGGGGCGGGCTCGCCGGCTCCGGTGTCCTGCTCACCCTGGTGAGTCACCCCGTTTTGGGGGCCAACCAGTGCACCCGCTCGGCCATCCTTTCCGGCAACCTCTCCCAAGGCCAAAGCCCGGTGCAGTGCGGCTGCAGCCCCGGCTACTGGGGTCAGCATCCGGAGGTGTGGGGAGGACTCACGGACAATCTCTACCTGCCCCAGATGGTGTTCAACACCGTGTTCGGGCGCAATGTGTTCAAGAACAACGCCACCCTGGGCGAGGTCGCCCAGCAGTCCAAAAAGCTTGATCTGGCAAGCATCCCCCCCGCCTGCCAAAACCACAAGGATTACTACGGGAAGGTCCGCAACGCCGCCTTCCATGCGGTGGCGGCGCTCCTTAACGCGGCGACCTTCGCCTGGCGTTATCTGCCCCAGTACGACACGCCGCAGAAGGTGATCAATGCCTTCCAGGCTGCCTTCGACAACGCCGCACTGGACTGCGGCGCCGCCCTCACCCAACTGAAGGCGGAGTGGGATCAGTACAACAGCCTCTATTGCGGCTACGACGCCCACGGTAACCCCATCCCGTGAGTGGCCCCCGCTGGCGCATTGCCCCGGAGGTGCGTCTTGCCGCCTGGGAGGATGGTTACACCGTCTTCCACACGTCAAGCGGCGATACCCACCTCCTTGACCCTTTCGCCGGTCAGGTCCTATCCTGTCTCCAAAACGGCCCCATGGGGCTCGAAGAGCTGGCCCTCGCCCTCATGGATCGCCCCTTGGCCGCCCTCGGCAGCGACGAGCGGGCGGCCATGGAAACGGCGCTCGCCGCCCTGGAACGCGTGCACCTGGTCCTGGTGTCCCCCTGAAGCAGCACCGCCGGCCGTGCCCCTCTTCAGGCGCCGCCTCTCCACCGTCAGCCACCCGGCCCACCCCCGCCCCTGTGAAACTCTCTGAACTTGCCCCCGCTGAGCTCAAGCATCGGCTTCACGGCGCCGGGCTTTGCCTGCGCACCGGGCCTTTCACGGTGCGCATCCGAAGCCGCATCCCCGCCGTGGAAGAGGCCCTGGCAGTGCTCTACGCCGAACACCCGGTGCTGGAAGAGCCGGTCTTCTGCGACTTTACCGTCCGCGTTTTCCGTCCCCTGGGGCTGCGCCGCTTTTTTCGGCCCCAGGTCAGGTTCGCCTTCGATGACACCGAGCCCTTCAAGCCCCTGCCCTATGATCACGCCTTCCCCATGCTGGAGTGGGGGCTCAACTGGGCGGTGACCCAGCACGCCCACTGGTTTCTCATCCTGCATGCGGCGGTGATCGAAAAGGGGGGCCGCGCCGCTCTCCTGCCCGCGCCCCCCGGCTCGGGCAAGAGCACCCTCACCGCCGCCCTGGTGCAGCGGGGCTGGCGCCTCCTTTCCGACGAGCTCGCCCTGATCGATCCGGCGAGCGGCCTCGTGCACGGGCTGGCACGGCCGGTGAATCTCAAGAACGCCTCGGTGGAACTCCTCCGCGCCTGGGCGCCGGAGGCCGTGTTCGGGCCGCCGGCCCGGGATACGCGCAAGGGGCTGGTCACCCACATGCGCCCCCCTACCGACAGTGTGGCGCGCATGGACGAGCCGGCGCGGCCCGCCTGGGTGATCTTTCCCCGCTATGTGCCGGCCTCAGCGCCCCGCCTCACACCCCATGCGCGGGGGCATGCCCTGCTGGAATTCGCCCGCAATGGCTTCAATTACAGCGTGCTGGGGGAGGTGGGCTACGAGACCCTGGTGCGCCTGATCGCTGCCTGTGACTGTTACGACTTCACCTACAGCCGGCTCACCGATGCGCTGGCGGTCTTCGATGGGCTCGCCCATGACGGCTGACCTCCTGCTCCGCCTGCTGCGTGCGCCGGCCATGGCCGCCGCCCTTTCGCCGGACGAATGGGACCTCGCCCTGCGCCAGGCCCGGGCGGCGGCGCTCACCGGGCGGCTCGCCGTGCGCCTGCGGGAGGCGAAAGCGCTGGATGCCGTGCCGCCCGCGGTCCGCCGTCACCTCGACGCCGCGCTGCAGGTGGCAAGCCGCTTGCGGCAGGCACTGGAGTGGGAATTCCAGTGCCTTGGGCGGCTGCTCGCGCCCCTCGAGGTTCCCGTGGTGCTCCTGAAGGGCGCAGCCTATGGGGCGGCGGGGCTACCGGTGGCGGAAGGCCGCCTCTTCGGCGACATCGATCTCCTGGTGCCCCGGCCGCGGCTTAGGGAGGTGGAAGGCGCGCTCCTTGCCCATGGCTGGGCGCCGATGAAACTCGACCCCTACGACCAGCGCTACTACCGCCGGTGGATGCACGAAATCCCGCCCCTGGAGCACGTGCGCCGGCAGACCGTGGTGGACGTCCACCACACCCTGCTACCCCTCACTGCCCGGCACCACCCCGATCCCGCGCTCATCTTCGCTGCGTCCCGGGCATCACCGTGGGCAGGCTTCCGCCTGCCGAGTCCCGCCGATCTCGTGGTGCACTGCGCCACCCACCTCTTCCACGAAGGGGAGACCGACCGCGCCCTGCGCGACCTCATGGATTTCGACGGCCTGCTGCGCCATTTCGCCGCGGTCGAGCCCGGTTTCTATGCCGGCCTCGTGCCCCGCGCCAGGCTGCTTGATCTCGCCCGGCCCCTCTTCTACGCACTCCGCTACGCGCAAAGGCTGTTGGGCACCCCCATCCCGGAAGCGGTGATGCAGGCAGCCCAACAGGCCGCCCCGCCCCTGCCCCTGCGCCTTGCCATGGATGGGCTGGCGGCCGAAATCTTCCGCCCGAAGCACGCAAGCTGCCGCGGGCCTTTCACCGCCCTTGCCCATTTCGCCCTCTATGTCCGGGGCCACTGGCTGCGCATGCCGCTGCACCTGCTGCTCCCCCATCTCCTGCGCAAGGCGCTGGCGCGGCGGCAACCCCCCGCCGCCCGCCGGGACAGGCCGCCTTGACAGGGGGCTAATACCTGAATAAACTGCTCGGGTATTTCATCTTTCCGGAGTATAAAATGAACATCCACGATGTGATCCGCAATCAGATTACCACCCATCCGGTGGTGCTCTACATGAAGGGGACGCCCCAGTTCCCTCAGTGTGGTTTTTCCCACAACGCCGTGCAGTTGCTGCGCGCCTGCGGGGTGAAGGAATTCTTCGCGGTGAACGTCCTGGAAGACCCGGCGATCCGTCAGGGGATCAAGGAGTTTTCCAACTGGCCGACCATCCCCCAGCTCTATGTGCGGGGGCAGTTCATCGGCGGCTCCGACATCATGACGGAGATGTACCAGAAGGGGGAACTGCAGGCGCTGCTCAAAGACCTGGCGGTCAGCCAAGAAGCACCAGCGCCCACACCGTCGGCACGCTAAGCAAAGCCAGGAACACCGCCGCGCTGCCCAGGTCCTTGGCTCGTTTGGCCAGGGGATGGTCCTCAGTGGACACCCGGTCCACCACCGCCTCCACGGCGGAATTGAGCAATTCCACGATCAACACCAGAAGCACGACGCCGATCATGAGCGCGCGGCCCGTGCCATCTGCCGGCAAGAAAAAAACGAGCGGGATGAGCACCGCAGCGGCCGCCAGCTCCTGGCGGAAGGCATGCTCGTGGCGCATCGCGGCGGTGAGCCCTGCGAGGGAATAGAAAAGTGCGCGCCAGATGCGGACCACGCCGCCTTTGCTCTTGTGGGGCGATTCCATCAGGCGGCGGGTTTGTACACGAGATCGAGCTCGCGCGCCGCGCGGACATCATCCAGCCGCCGCACCGGCGTGGTGTAGGGCGCGCCCTTGACCCGTTCGGGGTCGGTGTGGGCCTCCTCGACGATTTCCCGCAGCGCGGTGACGAAGGCATCGAGGGTTTCCTTCGACTCGGTCTCGGTGGGCTCGATGAGGAGGCACTCCGGGACGAGGAGGGGGAAATAGGTGGTGGGGGCATGAAAGCCCTTGTCGAGGAGACGCTTGGCCACATCCATCGCCGACACGCCGGTCTGCTCCTTGAGCCCCTTGAGGCTGACGATAAATTCGTGGCTCGCCCGCCGCTGGGGATAGGCGAGCTCGAAGCCGGCTTTTTTGAGTTGCGCCATCAGGTAGTTGGCGTTGAGGGTGGCGTAGTCGGCCACCCGCCGCATGCCCTCGCGGCCCAGCATCCGCGCATAGACCCAGGCCCGCAGCAGCACGCCCACATTGCCCAGGGTGGCGGAGAGGCGGCCGATGCTTTGCGGTCGGTCCCGTTCGCTCAGCAACCGATAGACACCCCGCTCTTCTTGCACGATGGGCACCGGCAAAAAAGGCAGCAGCCGTTCGGCAACCCCCACCGGCCCCGCGCCGGGACCGCCCCCGCCGTGGGGCGTGGAGAAGGTCTTGTGCAGATTGACGTGGATGACGTCAAAGCCCATGTCCCCCGGCCGCACGCGGCCGAGGATGGCGTTGAGATTGGCCCCGTCGTAGTAGAGGAGCCCGCCGGCCTCGTGCACGATGCGCGCGATTTCCACGATGTTACGCTCGAACACGCCCAGGGTGGAAGGATTGGTGAGCATGAGACCGGCCGTCCGGGGGCCCACCGCCGCCCGCAGCGCCGCGAGATCCACATCGCCGTTGCGGTCAGTGGGAATCTCCTTCACCGTATAGCCACACATCACCGCCGTGGCCGGGTTCGTGCCATGGGCCGCATCCGGGACCAGCATCTCGGTGCGCGCCGTGTCCCCCCGCGCCAGGTGATAGGCGCGGATCATGGCGACCCCGGCGAATTCCCCCTGCGCCCCCGCCATCGGGGCGAGACTGACGCCGGCCATGCCCGTCACTTCCTTGAGGATTTCCTGCAACTCGAAAAGACAGGAAAGGAGGCCCTGTCCGGTGGGCGCCGCCGCGTGGGGATGCCGGCCGAGGAACTCCGGCAGCATGGCCAGGCTGTTGCAGGCCCGCGGGTTGTATTTCATGGTGCAGGAACCCAGCGGGTAGAAATGGGTGTCGATGGAGAAATTCCTCTGCGACAGCCGGGTGTAGTGGCGCACCACGTCGAGCTCCGAGCATTCGGGCAGCCACGGCCCCTCCTGCCGCAGCAGTTCCGCGGGCAGATCCACTTCCGGCAGGCGGCTGGGCATCTGCGCCGCAGCACGCCGCCCGGGCCGCGAAAGTTCGAAGATCAGCATGGCAGGCGCCCAAGCCTCATTTCAGCGCCGCGAGTGCGGCATCGTAATCCGGCTCCTGGGTGATTTCCGGCACCAGCTGGGAATAGAGCACGGTGTCGTTTTCGTCGGCCACGATCACCGCCCGTGCCATGAGGCCCGCCAGCGGATAGTCGGTGATCATCACCCCGTAATCCTTGGCGAAATCGCGGCCCCGCATGGAAGAAAGGGTGATCACGTTGTCGAGGCCTTCCGCGCCGCAGAAGCGCGCCTGGGCGAAGGGCAGATCGGCGGAGATGACCAGCACCACGGTGTTGGGCAGACTCGCCGCCTTTTCGTTGAATACCCGTGTGCTCTGGGCACAGACCGGTGTATCCAGGCTGGGCACGATGGAGAGAATCTTGCGCTTGCCGGCGAACTTGGACAGGGACACGTCGTTGAGATCCTTGTCCACCAGCATGAAGCTGTGCAGCTTTTCACCGGGTTGGGGGAAATGGCCGCTTACGTGCAGCGGTGTGCCTTCCAGGGTGACAGTGCTCATGGGACCTCCACCATTCAGATGCGGGGTTTGATGGGACAGGGGGGCGCCGCGGTGCGCCGCTCCATGATACGCCCGAGATGCTCGGCATAGCGCGCGATGTCCGCCTCGGTGCGCTTTTCCGTGGCGCACACCAGCAACGCGTGACCCAGCTCCGGATAATAGGGAGTGAGATCGAAGCCGCCAACGATGCCCTGGGCCTCCAGCGCATGCAGCACGCCCGCCACCGGCACCGTGAGGCGCAATACCGCCTCGTGGAAGAAGGGCCGGGCAAAGGCGCGCGTGACACCGGGAATGGCCGTGAGGCTTTCCACCAGGCGCCGCGTGTTGGCATGGGAGGTGGCCGCCACCCGGCGCAGGCCATTCGGCCCCAGCAGGGCGAGGTACAGGGTCGCCGCGGTGACGAGCAGGCCCTGATTGGTGCAGATGTTGGAGGTGGCCTTGGCGCGCCGGATGTGCTGTTCCCGCGCCTGCAGGGTGAGGACGAAGCCCGGGCGGCCCTCCACGTCCACCGTGCGGCCGATGATGCGGCCGGGCATCTGGCGCACCAGCGCCTGGCGGCAGCACATGAAACCGAAATAGGGCCCACCGGAGGAAAGCGGCGCACCCAATGGCTGTCCCTCTCCCACCGCGATGTCGGCACCGCGGCTTCCCCAGCGGCCCGGCGGCTTGAGGAGCGCGAGCGAAGTGGGATTGACCAGGGCAATCGCCAACGCACCGCGGGCGTGGGCGGCGTCGGTGAGGGCATCCACCTCTTCCAGGCAGCCGAAGAAATTCGGTTGCGGGATCACCACCGCGGCAAGCTCCCCCTCCGGCAAAGAGCCGCAATCGGTGATGCCGCGCTCGGGATCGAAATCCACCTCCACGAGCTCGATCATCTGCGGTGTGACCAGGGTCTGCACCACCCGCCGGTAGAAGGGATGCACGGTGCGCGGCAACGCCACCCGGCGTGCTCCCTTGTGGGCCCGCACCGCCATCAGCACCGCCTCCGCCAGCGCCGAAGCGCCGTCGTAGAGGCTCGCATTGGAGACGTCGAGGCCGGTGAGCGAAGCCATCATGGTCTGGAATTCGTACACCACCTGCAGCGTACCCTGGCTTGCCTCCGCCTGGTAGGGCGTGTAGGCGGAATAGAACTCGCCGCGGGTGACGATCTGCCACACGGCAGCGGGGATGTGGTGGTCGTAGGCACCGGCGCCGATGAAATTGAGATAGCGTCCGTCGCGCCCCGCCCGCTCCTCGGCAAGGCGGGTCACTTCCATCTCCGTCAGCCCCGGCGGAATGCCGGCAAGTTCCGCCGCGGCGAGCCCCGGCGGGATCTCATCGAACAAGGCATCGATGGAAGCCACGCCGATGGCCTCCAGCATCGCCCGCACGTCTTCTTCAGTATGGGGGATGAAAGGCATGACCGTTCCGGGTTCGGCTGGCAGCGGCTCAAGCGCTCAATGGGCTTCGCTCTCCACCACCGCCTGGTAGGCCTGGGCATCGAGGAGGCGGTCGAACTCGCCGGGGTCAACGGGCCGCAGGCGGAACATCCAGGCACCGTAAGGATCCTTGTTGATGCGCTCGGGGCTTGCTGCCACTTCCTCGTTCACCGCCACCACTTCGCCAGCGACAGGCGCATAGACGTCGGAGGCGGCCTTCACCGATTCCACCACGGCACATTCCTCACCGGCGGCAACCTTGCGCCCCACGGCGGGGTTTTCCACGTATACCATGTCGCCGAGGAGATCCTGCGCATGGTGGGTGATGCCCACCGTCACGGTGCCATCGGCCTCGCGGCGCGCCCATTCGTGGGTTTTGGTGTATCTCAGGTCGCTGGGAATGGTCATGGTGGGTTCCTTCAATCGATCAGACTTCTGCCATTGCGGACGAAGGGATATTTCACCACCTTCGCCGACAACAGTTTGTCCCGCACCGCCACCTGCACCAAATCCCCCACCTGCACTTCGATGGGCAGACGGGCAAAGGCGATGGAGCGGTTCAGGGTGGGCGCAAAACTGCCACTGGTGGTTTCGCCCTCGCCGTGGGCGGTGAGCACACGCTGATGACTGCGCAGCACACCCGGGTCCAGCAAGATGAGCCCGTAAAGGTTGCGGCGGGGGCGTTGTTCCTCCAGGGCGGCTTTGCCCACGAAATCCCGGGGACTTTTGAGATCCACCGTCCAGGCGAGCCCCGATTCCAGAGGCGTGGTGGTTTCATCCATGTCCTGGCCGTAGAGATTCATGCCCGCTTCCAGGCGCAGGGTATCCCGTGCGCCCAGCCCCGCGGGGTTCACCCCCAGCCGGTAGAGGAGCCACCAGAAATCCTCCGCGTGGGCCGCGGGGAGGATGATTTCGAAACCATCCTCACCGGTGTAGCCGGTGCGGCCGACAAACCATTCATCCACCTGCGCCGCCTGGAAGGGTTTGAGGGATTCGGTGGCGGCGCGCAGTTCGGGCTTCGCAAGCCACACCCGCTCCCGGGCATTGGGCCCCTGCACGGCGATGATGGCCAAATCCCGCCGCGGCTCGATGACCACCCCCGGGGCATGCGCATCCCGTTGGCGCATCATCCAGGCAAGGTCCTTTTCCGCGGTGCCGGCATTGACCACCACGCGGAACCAGTCCTCGGCCATGAAATAGACGATGAGATCGTCGAGCACGCCGCCCTGCTCGTTGAGCATGCAGGAATACATCGCCTTGCCCGGCAGTTGCAGGCGGTCCACGTTGTTGGCAAGCAGCCAGCGCAGGAAGGCGCGGCTGCCCTCGCCCTGGAGATCGATGACCAGCATGTGGGAGACGTCGAACATGCCCACATCCCGCCGCACGCGGTGGTGTTCCTCGATCTGGGAGCCGTAGGCAAGGGGCATTTCCCAACCGGAGAAATCCACCATCTTCGCGTCCAGAGTGCGATGTGCGGCGTTGAGTGCGGTTGTTTTCAGCATGGTTCGTGGGCTCATCCCGCTCCGTCGCAGGCGGGGGCAACGCGGCGTTGACTGGATGCTCGACGGGTCGCCCGGCGGGCGCATGCCACGTCCGACGCAAAGCAAGGCGCGCGAGGCCGCCATGATCGGCAGCCAAGGCCAGGAACTATACCGGAGGGTGGCCACCTGCTCAAGCTCAGCAGGCGAGCCTGTGCGCCAGACAAAGCTGATGCCGCCAGTAGGCCAGCGCAAGCCAAAGCCAGAGGAGGAGAAAGAAGGCGACCAGCGGCACGTGGTCATCCACGATCACACGCGGGGTGAGCAGGCGCGCAAGACGGATCACCGGCCGGGTGACGATGGTGAAAATCTGGTAGAAAAAGTTTTCGTGCCGGCGGCTGCCCGCTAAAAGCGCCAGCACCCCCTGCCCCAGCAGGGCAAGCCCCGCCACTTCCACGATCGCCCGCAAGGCGCTCAAAAGAAAGATCTGCTGCGCAACACTCATCTCTTTCCCCCATGCCGCACCCTTGCCGGCAAGCCGGGCTGCGGCGACAATGGCCCTGCCTTCACGGAGCCTGCATGGATTTCGATTTTCTCCGTCATTACTGGCGGGGCCGCCTGCTGGCGCGGCTCAGACGCCGGCGGCCGGCCATCGCCGCCTATGAGGCGGCGCTTTCGCGCGCGCCGCAGGACCCGCGCCTGCTGCGGGCGCTGGGTTACCTGTATGGCGAGGAAGGCGATTTCCTCACCGCGGAGGATTATCTCACCAAGGCCATCACCCTCGCGCCCGATGCGGTGAGCTGGTTCAACCTGGGCTACCTGCGGGAACAACGGGGCCGCATCGAGGAAGCCATCGCCGCCTTTCGCGAGGCCGTCCGCCTCGATCCCCGGCTCGACCGCGCCTGGTATGGCCTGGGGCTCTGCCAGGCCCGTCTCAGCCACCATGCAGAAGCGGTAGCCGCGCTGGAGCAGGCCGCGGCCCTGCAGCCGCGCAATCCCCACGTCTGGTATGCCCTGGGCCTTGCCCATCACCACGCCCACGCCCCCGACAAGGTGGAGGCGGTGGCCCGGCATCTTCTGCGCTATCACCCGCTGGTGTGCAAAAAGCTCATCCAGGACACCCAACGCGCCGACCTCGCGCATCTGGTACGGGAACTCGAATAGCAAAAAGCGAGGCCCGCCGGAGGCGGGCCTCGCAAGCTCCACTCATCCAGCCATCAGGTGGCTTCGGTGCGGATATCCCCCTCGAGGCTGGGATAGCGCACATGCTCCACCAGCTCCTGGGTCGCCTTGTCAGGCGCCGGGGTGAGGAGGCTCACGATGATCATCACCGCAAAGCCCAGGGGCACGCCGAACAGGCCGGCGGAAATGGGCTCGATCCCCCACCACTTCGCATCCGCAATGGGCATGGTCACGCCGAACACGCCCCGCAGCCAGGGCTGGGTCGTGGCCATGTAGTAGAAGGTGATGCCCAGCCCCGCGATCATACCCAGAATGGCCCCCCACTTGGTGGCCCGCTTCCAGAAGATGCCCAACACCAGCGCCGGGAAGAAGCTCGCCGCGGCGAAGCTGAAGGCCGCGCTCACGAGGAAGAGGATGTCGGCAGGCTTCTGCGCCGCCACCGACGCCGCTGCCACCGCCACCAGAAGAAGCAGCGTCTTGGCCACGGTGAGCCGCGTCTTGGTGGACGCATTGGGGTTGATCATCTTGTAGTAGACGTCATGGGAGAGGGCATTGGCGATGGTGAGCAGAAGCCCATCCGCAGTGGACAGCGCCGCCGCCAGACCCCCCGCCGCCACCAGGCCCGACACCACGTAGGGCAGGCCGGCGATTTCCGGTGTGGCGAGCACGATGATGTCCTGACCCAGGGAGATCTCGGCGAGCTGAACGATGCCATCGCCGTTGACATCCTTCACCGACAGGAGCGTGGGATCCACCGCCGCCCACTTCGCCACCCAGGCCGGGAGCGTGGCAAAGCTTGTGCCCACCAGGTGGCTGTAGACGTCGAACTTCACCAGCACGGCGAGCGCCGGCGCGGTGAAATAGAGGAGGAAGATGAAGAACAGCGACCAGCCCACCGATTCCCGCGCTTCCCGCACCGAGGGCGTGGTGTAGTAGCGCATCAGGATGTGGGGCAGTGCCGCCGTGCCCAGCATGAGGCAGAAGATCAGCGCCAGGAAGTTGCGCCGTTTCACGTTACGCTCCTCCTCGTCCTTGCCCGGGAAGGCCTCGGCATGGGCGCGCGGCGGAGCCGCCTTCGCCTTGGCGGCGTCGGCATCTTTCTTCAGCTTCTCCTTGAGCTTGGCCGGCGTGGGCGGAAACTCCTTCACCGCTTTTTCCGCAGCGGCGATGGCCTTCTCATCCGCTGTGGGTGAAGCCTTGAGCTCGGCAAGCTTCGCCTGCACCTTGGCCTTCTCCTCCGCGTACACGGCTTCGGGATTGGCGTCCAGCTCCTTGATGCGCGCCTCCAGGGCCAGCTGCTTCTCCTTGTGGATCTGGCGCACCTCGATCTCTTTCGGATCGTCCTTGATTTTCTTTTCCAGCTCCGACACCTTGGCAAGCTGCTGACCATAGGCGATCTGCGCCACCGGATTGCCGGTCTGCTGCACCGAAAGCCAGACCACCGGAATCAGATAGGCGATGATGAGGATGATGTACTGCGCTACCTGCGTCCAGGTCACCGCGCGCATGCCGCCCAGGAAGGAGCAGACCAGGATACCCGCCAGGCCGACGAAGACACCGATCTGGAACTCGATGCCGGTCAGACGCGCCGTGATCAGCCCCACCCCCATCACCTGCGCCACCACGTAGGTGAACGAGCACAGAATGGCCGCCAGCACGCCGATGGTGCGCACGGTATGGCCGCCATAGCGGGCGCCGAGGAAATCGGGAATGGTGAACTGGCCGAATTTGCGCAGGTAGGGGGCAAGCAACAGCGCCACCAGCACATAACCGCCGGTCCAGCCCATGATGAAGGCAAGGCCGTCATAGCCCTGGATGTAGAGGCCGCCCGCCATGCCGATGAAGGAAGCGGCGCTCATCCAATCGGCGCCGGTGGCCATGCCGTTGAACACCGCCGGCACGCGGCGCCCCGCGACGTAATACTCGGCCACGTCCGCGGTACGGCTCATGATGCCGATGCCGGCGTAGAGGGCCACAGTGGCGAAGAGGAAGACATAGCCGATCCATTTCGCCGGCATGCCCATCTGCTCGGCAATGGCGAGCAGAATGATGAAGAGAATGAAGCCACCCGTGTAGAAGCTGTAGTACTTCTTGAGCGACTGGGTGAACTGAGCCTGAGTCGTGGCAGCCATTTATTTTTCCTCCCTTTCCGCCACCCCGTATTCCTCATCGAGGCGGTTCATGCGCTTGGCGTAGTAGAAAATCATGATCACGTAGATGATCAGCGACCCCTGCGCGCCCATGTAAAAGGCAAAGGGGAAGCCAAGGAAGGTGAACTGGTTGAGCTCCCGGGCGAAATAGCCCACCACGAAGGTGACCACGAACCAGATGACGAGCAGAACCCCGGTAAGGACGAGATTCCTTCGCCAGTACTCGCGATGCTTTTCGGTGATTTCCACGATGCCTCCTCGAACGGGTTGGGGAACGGACGCAACCGGCAGAGCCGGACCGGCGACGGTTTATGCTGACTGCATAAATTCTCTTTATGGCGCCAGTGGCCGCAGTATATGAACCTCCCCCAGGGCTGTAAAGTGCGCTCCCTGCCCCGCGCCAGGGTCATTCCACCATCCGGGATGCAGGCTTCTTGCGGCCCAAGCGCCACGGTCGCGGAAGAGCACGGCGTTCCCTGTCGCCTGTCCCCTGTCCCCTGATCACTGATGCCTGATCACTGATCCCTGTAGCGGTACGGCACGGGGTCGAGGAGGGGCTCCCGGCCGAGGACGAGGTCGGCGAAAAGCCGCGCCGAGGCGGGGGCCATGGTCACGCCATAGCGGAAATGACCGGTGTGGAGCCAAAGATTCGAAAAACCGGGGGCGCGGTCGATGACGGGCAGATTGTCGGGGCTGGCCGGGCGCAGCCCCGCCCACTGACGCAGGGGCACGCGGCCCCGCAGGGCCGGCACCAGGGTCTGGGCGAGCGTCAGAAGTTCGCTGCGCGCCGCCTCCGTCACGGCTTTGTCGAACCCCACCTCCTCCAGGGTGCTGCCCACCAGCAGGTGGCCATCCCGGCGGGGGATGAGGTAGCGGCCGCCGGCGAGCACCATGTGGCCGAGTGCGCCCGGCGCGTGGAAAAGCAGCATCTGACCCCGCACCGGCCAGACGGGGAGCGCAAGCCCCAAGGGCGCGAGCAGGGAGGCGCTCCAGGCACCGGCGGCAACCACGTATCGCTCCGCCTCCAGCCGTTGCCCATCGGCGGTGAGCACAGCCTCGATGCGCCCGGCCTTGACCTGCCAGCGCATCACGCCCGCGTTTTCCACGATCGGCACGCCGCGGGCGGCAAGCGCGCCGCGCAGCGCGGCAAGCAGCCGTGGATTGCGCACCTGAGCCACCCGGGGCAGCCACAGGGCCACCCCCCTGGCGTCGAGCTGCGGCTCGACCAGGCGCGGGCTCACTTCCGCGGCCTCCTCCCGTTCCGCCGCGGCCCAGGCGAGCGCCGCCTCGCGGTCATAGGGTGGCAGCACCAGCAGGCCGCTTTCCAGGTATTCCGGATCGACACCGCTTTCCGCCGCCAGCTCAGCCGCCCACGCGGCAAAGCGCCGGCGGCCCGCCTGCGCAAGCTGCGCCACCTCTGGCCGGTAGTCCCAGGGCAACAGGGGAAACAGCAGCCCGGCCCCGGCCCAGGACGACTCCCCACCCAGCGCGCCCCGCTCCACGAGGGTCACCCGCGCCCCCGTTGCGGTGAGCTCCCAGGCGGTGGCACAGCCGATCACGCCACCGCCGATAATGAGGAAATCACGCAAAATCCCGCCCCTCGCCCGTCCTATCAATGAATCAGAGGATTCTAACAAACCCCCTGCGACCCGGCCGCCCCGATGGATCGAAAACCACCCCCGCGGCAACCACCCGGCCGGTCATTCCGCGGCGCTGACCGCTCGTCGGGCCGGGCTGGCACGCGCCAGGCCATGCCGCTAGCATCCGGAGCGTAACAGAGGAGGTTCCCATGGCGCAGCCCAAGACAGCAAATGGCTTCACCCTGATCGAGATGATGATCGTCGTGGTCATCATCGCCATCCTCGCATCCATCGCCGTACCCGCCTACCAGGATTACGTCCGGCGTGGCCAGATACAGGATGGCACCAGCACCCTGGCCGCCCTGCGGGTGCGGATGGAACAGTTCTATCAGGACAACCGCACCTATGCCGGAGCCCAGTGCGGGGGCAACTGTGGGGTGCCCTGCCCCAACACCCAGTTCTTCACCTACAACTGCGTGACAGCCAATGGCGGTCAGACTTTCGTCCTGACGGCCAATGGTATCGGTCCCATGGCGAACTTCACCTACACCATCGATCAGGATGGCAACCGCACTTCCGTCATCACGGCAGGCGGGGGCTGGGCCGCGCCCTTGACCAACTGCTGGATCACCCGGAGGGGAGGCGTATGCTGAAAGCCGCGGGGTTCAGCCTCCTCGAACTCATGATCACCATCCTGCTCATGGCGGTGCTGTTCACCCTAGGCCTGCCCGCGTTCACGGAGTGGATGCAGAACAGCCAGATCCGCACCTATGCCGAATCCACAATGGCCGGCCTGCAACGGGCGCGGGCCGAAGCGGTGCGGCGCAATGCTCCGGTGGAATTTCTGTTCACCTCCACGGAGCCGGTGGCGGCCAATGTCAACGCCCTGGCGCCGGACCCCCAGGGCCCCCATTGGGTGGTGCGCGTGTTCCGGGCAAGTGGCGTGTATGGCGCCGACGACTTCATCGAGGGCCGGACCCGCGCCGAAGGCACCGCCAACGCCACGGTCAACGCCACCCAGGCCTCCCTGGTCTTCAATGGCCAGGGGCGGCTGGCGGGCGGGGGCAATGTCACCATCGATTTCGGCAGCAGTGTGGCGGCCGCCACCCGGCCCCTACGCGCCACGGTGAGCCCCGCCGGGCAGGTGCGGCTGTGCGATCCGGCGCTGCCTGCCGGCAACGTTCAGGCCTGTTGAGGAGAAAACCATGCGGCAGCGCTCACGGAGCCGGGGCAATGTCCGGGGTTTCACGCTCCTGGAAGCCTTGATCGCCATCCTGATCTTTTCCTTCGGCATCCTCGCCCTCATGGGTTTGCAAGCCACGGCCATCAGCGATGTGCGGGATGCCAAGTACCGGGCGGATGCGGCCTTTCTCGCCAACGCGATCATTGGCGCCATGTGGTCGGACGACCCGGACAACAATCTGACCCAGTATGCCCTCAACACCGGTGGTGCCAACTGCGCTTTCGTCGGCGGGTCCGCCGCGCCCGGCGGCTCCCAGGCCGCCACCAACATCGCCAAATGGCAGGCCCAGGTCAACGCCACCCTGCCCGGTGCCGGCGCCAACCGGCAGCAGATCACCGTCGATGCCGTAAGCCGCCGCGTCACGGTGACCCTCTGCTGGCAGGCCGCGCAGGACGTGAGTAGCGGCACCTTTCACAGTCACAGCGTGAGCACCCTCATCAAAGGACCCAACGCCCTATGAATGCCTTCCGTCTGCGTGAGCTCGGCGTCACCCTGGTGGAATTGCTGGTGGGGATGGCGGTGGCGCTCATCGCCACCCTCGTCATCACCCAGATGTACGCCAATTTCGAGGGGCAGAAACGCACCAGCGTTGCGGGTGCCAATACCCAGGAAAACGGCCTCGCCGCCCTCCTCACCCTGGAACGCGACATCCGCATGGCGGGCTACGGACTCACCGCCAACCCCCTCATGACCTGCACGAATGTCTTCAGCGGCTACGATGGGCCGGGCGGCGTGGTCACCCCGGCGCCCGGTCTCGGCACCACGGCCATCATGCCAGTGCGCATCATCGAAGGCGGGAGCAACCCCGACCAGATCGAACTCATCTCCAGTGCCTCCCTGCGCCCCGGCATTCCCGTGCAAATCCGCCAGGCCATGCCCTCCCCGGCTGGGGACTTGAAGGTCACCAACACCACCGGCTTCAGTGTCGGCGACGTGATCATCGTCAGCGACGGAGTGAACTGCAGCCTCATGCAGATCACCAACATCCAGGCTCCCGCGGGGGGGTCCGGGCTGTTCGGCTTCGTGCACAACAACGGCGCTGGCGCGCCCTACAACATGAGTGGCGCCATCACCAGCGGCTGGCCCGCCTATGGGATCGGTGCCAACGTCTACCAGTTGGGGCAACTGGTATCGCGCCGGTACTCCGTCCAACCCTCCGCCGCCACCCAGTCCCTTTTTGTGGAGGAACTGATTCCGCCAGGTGCCGGCGCAAGCCCCCTGGCGGCGGACGTCGTGGATTTACAAGCCCAGTATGGCGTCGCCCCCGCGGGCAGCCAGCAGGTCACCTGCTGGGTGGATGCCACAGCGGCCGGCAGCGCCTGCGCCCCCGGGAACTGGCAAACCCCCACGGCGGCCCAGGTTCGCGGCATCCGGGCGGTGCGTCTGGCGGTGCTGGTGCGCTCACCCATCGCGGAAAAGCCGTCCGTGGCCGGAGGGGCATGTGACACCACCACCGTGGCCCCCACCTGGAGCGGCGGCAATTTCAACCTGCCCGCCAACTGGCAATGCCATCGTTTCCGCGTCTATGAAACCGTCGTGCCCTTGCGCAATGTCATCTGGGGAAGCGTATGAGCGGAATCAATCGTCAACGCGGCGTGGTGCTGATCATCGCCCTCATCGCCTTGGTGGCGATGACGCTGGCTGCCATCGGTCTGGTGCGTTCCCACAGTACCGGCAGCCTCATTGCCGGCAACATGGCCTTCAAGCAGGACACCCTGCAGGCCACCGACCAGGCCTTCGAAATGGCCCTCGACTGGCTGGCGGCCAACCTGTCCACCACCGCGGAGGCAGATGTCCCCAACCAGTACTTTGCCCTGCAACAACCGGTTGATCCCCTTGGCGTACCCACCACCATCGATTGGAGCACCGTGCCCTGCCGCACCGCTATTGGTGCCGCCGTGACATGTGGCAGCGTTGCCGCCGGCGCCGACCGCATCCAGTACGTGATCGACCGCCTCTGCCAGGGCAGCCTGCCGGTGACGGACAAGGATGCCAACTGTGTGCAGGATCAAGCCACCGGTGGCGGCTCGAAACGAGCCGGTGTCCCCGTTTTTGCAGGCACCGGGATGATCTATTACCGCGTCACGGCAAGGGTGCAGGGGCCGCGGGGCACCACGACCCTGGCCCAGGCCGTCGTCGGTTTCCGCTGATGAGGAGGACCCATCCATGAACCGTCCATCCCGTTTCCCTCCCTGGCTTGCGCTGCTGGCCACGGCGTTGCCCATGGCGCACGCGGCTTCCACCGACATTGCCGATGTACCCATGGCCGTCACCACCCGCGCCGCGCCCAATATCATGTTCGTGCTGGATGACTCCGGGTCCATGCAGTGGGAGTTGCTGCCCGATGAGGTGACTTGGGTTTACTACGTCTTTCCCAGACTGGTGAGCGGTATATACGGTGGTAGCGACTACTCGAATATGGTGCCCACCCCGGACAACAATGACGCCTTCAACGCCCGCAGCCGCTCAAAGGACATCAACAAGCTCTACTACAACCCTGCGGTGACCTACCGTCCCTGGGCCAAGGCAGATGGGACGCTGTGGCCTGCCGCCAGCCCCACCTGTGCCTACAACAACCCAGCCGACACCTCCAAGGGTTGCCGCAATCTGACCACCACGCTTACTGAGTCGGCGACGTGGTGCAAGGTAGGGCCCACATGGCCAGGATCGTGGAGCTGCAGTACGGGATCCAAGAGCTACTACCCGGCGACCTACTTCCGCCTCGACTCGGGAACTGGCACGGCTTGGAGCAATTTCACCAAGGTGGAGATCAAATCAAGCACCCCCACCTATACGGGTGAGGGCCGGGAAAACCGCACCGACTGCGCCAGTGCGGCCACCGCCACCTGTACCTACGCGGAGGAAATCCAGAACTTCGCCAACTGGTACACCTACTACCGTTCCCGGGTACTGGCCGCTCGCGCCGGCGTAGGTCATGCTTTTTCCCGCCTGCCCGAGACCCCGCGCGTGGGCTTTGGTGCCATCAACAAGGGTTCCACCACGGTGGACGGGGTAGCCACGGCCACCATCATCAACGGCGTGCGGCCCTTCACGGGCACCGACCGCGGAAACTTCTTCTCCACCCTCTACAACCACGTGATCCCCGCGGCAGGAACACCCCTGCGCAGGGCCCTGGATGACGTGGGCCAATATTTCATGCGTACCGACAATGCAGGGCCGTGGGGGGACAATCCCGGCTCCAGCACCTCCACCACGCCCCATGCCTACTGCCGGCAGAACTATACGGTGCTCATGACCGACGGTTATTGGAACAGCACGGCTGCCTCCACCGCCACCGGGAACGTGGATAACACCAACGGGCCCCTCATCAGTGGCACCGATCCCGCGACGGGTGCCGCCCTGAGCTACCAGTACAAGGCTCCCACGGGCTCACCCCCCTACAGCAACCCGCAGACGGTGAAGGCAGCGCCCTACAGCGATAACTGGAGCAACACCCTGGCCGATGTAGCCATGTATTACTGGTATCGTGACCTGCGCCCGGACCTGCCCAACAAGCTGCGCCGCACCGCAGAAGACGAGGCCTTCTGGCAACACATGGTGACCTATACCGTGGGCCTGGGGGTGGTTGGCTCCATCAATCCCGCGACTTGCCCGCCACCCTACAATGCGACGGCCTGCTACGCCATTTCCTGGCCCCAGCCCTCCGCTAGCGGTACGTTTGAGAATGTGGACGATCTTTTCCACGCCGCCATCAACGGGCATGGGCGCTTCTTCAGTGCCTCCAATCCCACCGAGTTCGCCCAGGGGCTGATCGATGCGCTGAACAACATCATCGGCCGCGAGGGGGCGGCGGCGGCGATCACGGTGAGCAATCCCTATGTCACCAGCAGCGACAATTCGGCTTTCATTTCCGGTTACAACTCGGGCAACTGGTTTGGCGAGCTCAATGCCTACGCCATCGACCTCGTCACCGGACTGCCCAACCTGAGCGCTCCCAAATGGGTTAGCCCCGCCCAGATCCAGCTTGACGCCATGCCCTGGAGCAGCCGCAAGATCGCCACCTACAACGGAAGCAGCGGCATCCCCTTCACCTGGTCGAGCCTGCCGTCCAGCCTCAAAAGCAGGCTCAACACCCCGGTGAGTCCGCCCGGCACCAGCGACGGCAATAAGGTGCTCGATTTCCTGCGCGGCGACCGGAGCCGGGAAAACTTGGACTACCGCGGTCGGACCCATATTCTGGGTGACATCATCAATGCCGAGGCGGTCTATGTGCCGCCACCCCGCGCCAATTACGGGGACAGCGGCTACGGGGCGTTCAAGACCGCCCAGGCGAGCCGCACCAAAATGCTCTACCAGGGGGCCAACGATGGCATGCTGCATGCCTTCAAGGCGGATACCGGCGAGGAGATGTGGGCCTATGTGCCGGGCATCCTGCTCAACACCAATCTCGGCAGCTACACCGGGACGAGCAGCCTGGTGAACCTCAGCCTGCGCACAGGTTTCACCCACCTCAACTATATCGATGCCACACCGGTTTCCGGCGATGTGGACTTCAACAATACCGCCAGCTCCTCGGGCAGCCCCGACTGGCACACCATCCTGGTGGGCGGCCTGGGCAAGGGGGGCCGCGGCTATTACGCCCTGGACATCACCAATCCTTCCGCCAGCTCGGATGCCGACGTGGCGGCGAAGGTGTTGTGGGAGTTCCCCAATAATTCAACGCCCCCGAGCGTGAAGAAAAACATCGGCTACTCCTTCGGCACCCCCATCATCGTCAAAACCCAAAGCAAGGGTTGGGTGGTGCTGGTCACCTCGGGTTACAACAACGGCTCCGACACCGGGGGCGACGGGGAAGGCCACCTGTTCGTCCTCGATGCAAAAACCGGCAATCTCATCAAGGACATCAGCACGGGCGTGGGTTCTTCCACCGACCCCAGCGGGCTCGCCTTCATCAGCGCCTACGTGCAGAACGGCGACGTGGATGCAACCACCGATTACGTCTACGGTGGTGACCTGAAAGGCAATGTGTGGCGGTTCGACCTGACCGGTGCCTCGGGGAGCTGGAACGTGAAGAAACTGGCGACACTGGTGGATGCTTCCGGCAACTACCAGCCGATCACCACGCCACCCGAACTGGCGGAACTGGCCACGCTGGGCAAGCGCGTGGTCTATGTGGGCACCGGCCGTTATCTCGGTCAGAGCGACATCCCCGGCACAGCCGGCGCCAATGCCCATGCCACCCAGACGCAAAGCCTCTATGCGTTGCTGGACGATCTTTCGCCCAATCCGCTGATCAATCCCCTGCGCAGCAATCTGGTGCAGCAGACCATCAGCGTCAGTGGCAGCACGGTCTCCATCACGCCCACCACGGTGAACTGGAACACGAAGAAAGGCTGGTTCGTGGACTTCCCCAACACCACGGCCACCACCCCCTCGACGGTGGGACAGCGGGTCATCGGCGCTCCCTTCCTCGCCCTGGGCACCTTGGTGGTCACCACCAACGTGCCCAACAGCGATCCCTGTGAACCGGGCGGCAGCAGCTGGATCTATTTCTTCGACTACGCCTTCAGCAGCAGCGTCTATGGTTCGACGCTTAGTGCAAGTGGCATGTCGCTTGGCAATGCGCTTGCCAGCCGGCCGACGGTGATCATGTTGCCCAACGGCCAGCCCAAGTGGCTCACCCAGCAGTCAGACCAGACCCAGAAAGGTGGCAGCGTGCCGGTGACCACCAGCGGCAGCGCCAAGCGGCGCATCATGTGGCGGGAGATCGTCGATCAGTGAAGGCGCCGGGGGCTCAGTCAGCGAGCCCCCTGGGCAGGGGGAAGTGCACGATCTCGGCGGGGGCGGGCATTTCGGCGACTTCGGCGCCCATGGCCTGAAGGCGGGCCACCACCTGCTGCACCACCACTTCCGGCGCCGAGGCGCCGGCGGTGACCCCCACCCGCTGGCTTTCGGCGAACCACTCGGGGCGCAGGTCGTCGGCGGTGTCCACGAGGTAGGCCGGGGTGCCGAGGTTTTCCGCCACTTCCCGCAGACGGTTGGAGTTGGAGCTGTTGCGGGAGCCCACGACAATGACCACGTCGCAGGCAGCGGCCAGGCGTTTGACGGCGTCCTGGCGGTTCTGGGTGGCGTAACAGATGTCGTCCTTCTTCGGCCCCTGGATGAGGGGAAAGCGCGCCTTGAGGGCGGCGATCACCTGGGCGGCATCATCCACGGAAAGGGTGGTCTGGGTGACGAAGGCGAGGTTTTCCGGCTCCCCGACGCGGAGGCTCGCCACGTCTTCCACGCTTTCCACCAGATACATGCCGCCGTCTGCCTGGCCCATGGTGCCTTCCACCTCCGGGTGGCCGCGGTGGCCGATCATGACGATTTCCTTGCCGGCCGCACGCATGCGCGCCACTTCCACGTGCACTTTGGTCACCAGCGGGCAGGTGGCGTCGAACACCCGCAGGCCGCGCGCTTCGGCTTCCTGGCGCACCGCCCTGGACACGCCATGGGCGCTGAAAATCACCGTGGCGCCAGGGGGCACCTGGGATAGCTCGTCAACGAACACCGCGCCCTTGGCCTTCAGACTCTCGACGACGAAGGTGTTGTGCACGACTTCATGGCGCACATAGATGGGCGCGCCGAATTTTTCCAATGCGCGCTCGACGATCTCGATGGCACGGTCCACCCCGGCGCAGAAGCCACGGGGATTGGCCAGCAGGACTTGCATGTTTGCCTCAGATGGTGTAATAGGATGCGCTTCCAATAATAACAAGGTTTTACGGCAACCGCCGGTGTTTCACTGGAAGGAGGAGGAGCCTGCCATGGCCATGGGCGTCGTCAAGTGGTTCAACAACAGCAAGGGCTATGGGTTCATCGAGCCCGAGGAGGGCGAGGACCTGTTCGTCCACTATTCGTCCATCCTGATGGATGGCTACCGCACCCTGCGCAATGGACAGCGCGTGAGCTTCGATGTGGCCTATGGCGAAAAGGGGGCCCACGCCATCAACGTCGTTCCGGCGCCGGATTCCCCCGCCGCCTGATCGCCAAAACCTGCACCTCGAACTGTACCGGACAGTCACACAGCGGGTGGTTGAAATCCACCACGACCGTCTCCGCCCCGCATTCCACGACCGTGCCCACCAGGTCGTTGCCGTTGGGCAGGGTGAAACGGATGAGGGCGCGCGGGGCCACGGCCATGTCGGGGGGAAAGGCCGCCCTGGGCAGGCGCTGCAGGAGTGCGGGGTCGCAATGGCCGAAGGCCTGCTCCGGGGGCAGCAGGAAAACCCGCTGCTCCCCGCTGGCAAGCCCGATGAGACAGCGCTCCAGGTTCTCCGCCAGCTCGCCCTGGCCAAGGGTGATGGTAGCCGGCTCGCCGCCGAAGGTGCCCTCCAGTTCCTCCCCCGTCCCCGCCGCCAGGCGGTAATGAAGGACCACCGTGTCGCCGGGCGCCACGGTGTTCATTGCGCCCGCCCCCGGGCCAGGCTGTCCCAGATGAGCAGGGCCGCGCCGCCGGTGATGGCCATGTCGGCGACGTTGAAGGCGGGCCAGTGCCAGCCTGCCACGTGGAAATCCAGGAAATCCACCACATAACCGAGCCGCAGCCGGTCCAGGAGATTGCCCAGGGCGCCGCCCAGGATGCCGGCCAGCGCGAGACAATAACGCGGTTCCTCGCGATGCCGGGCAAGGAGCACACCGATCACCACGGCGGCAATGGTGGCGACGACGATGAAAAACCCCCGCTGCCAGCCCCCCGCCCCGGCCAGGAGGCTGAAAGCGGCACCGGTGTTGTGGGCGAGCACCAGATTGAAAAAGGGCGTCACCAGGATCTCTCTGCCGGGCAGCATAAACTTCGTCACTGCGAGCTTGCTCGCCTGATCGATCACGACCACGGCAAGGGCGACCGCGTACCAGCGGACAAGATCCGCCCACGCCTTAGGCATGGCGGCGTGGCTCCCCGCCGCCGAAGAGATTGGCCAGACACCGGCCGCACAGGGTGGGATGGCGCGGGTCCGCCCCCACGTCGGCGCGGTAGTGCCAACAGCGCTCGCACTTGGGGTGAGGGCTGGGTGTCACTTCGATGCGTTCCTCCGCAGCATTGGCCACTTCGAAGAGTCGCGCCTGGGAAGTGATGAGCACGAAGCGCAGGTCGTCCTCCAGCTCGCGCAGCACGGTGTAGCGGGCGCCGCTTGCATAAATGTCCACCTCGGCCTGCAGGGAGGAGCCGATTCTGCCTGCCACCCGCACCTCTTCCAGGCGTTTTTGCACCTGGGCCTTGACCTCGCGCACCGCCTGCCACTTGGCGCGCAGGGCCGCAGCATCCTTGGGCAGCGGATGGCGGTGCCAGGTGGTGAGGAAGACACTGTCATCCTCGCGCCCCGTCAGCACCGCCCACACCTCCTCGCCGGTGAAGGAGAGCACCGGCGCCAGCAGGCGGGTGAGGACGTGGGTGATGTGGTAGAGGGCATTCTGCGCCGAACGGCGCGCGCGGGAGTCGCGGCCGGTGGTGTAGAGACGGTCCTTGAGGATGTCGAGATAGAAACCGCCCAGCTCCTCCGAGCAAAAGGTCTGCAGTTTCTGCACCACGTGGTGGAACTCGAACTCGGCGTAATGCCGTTCCAGCTCCGCCTGCAAATCGGCGGTGAGCACCCAGGCGTAACGGTCGAGGTCGAACCATTCATCCACCGGCAGGGCATGCTGGCGGGGATCGAAATCCGCCACGTTGGCAAGGAGAAAGCGCAACGTGTTACGCAGCCGGCGGTAGGCTTCCACCACCCGTTTGAGAATCTCGTCGGAGATGGAGAGCTCCCCGGAGTAATCGGTGGCCGCCACCCATAGGCGCAGGATGTCCGCCCCCAGGGTGTCCACCACCTTCTGCGGCGCCACCACGTTACCCCTGGATTTGCTCATCTTGTGACCCTGGCCGTCAACGACGAAACCATGGGTGAGCAGCGCCTTGAAAGGCGCATGGCCATCGATGGCGCAACCGGTAAGGAGTGAGGATTGGAACCAGCCGCGGTGCTGGTCGGAGCCTTCCAGATAGAGATCGGCGGGATGGCTAAGCCCGGCGCGACGCTTCAGGACACAGGCATGGGTGACACCGGAATCGAACCAGACATCCAGGGTGTCGGTGACCTTGCGGTAACGCTCCGCCTCCTCCCCCAGCCATTCCCGCGCATCGAGGCTGAACCAGGCTTCGATGCCCGCCTCCTCCACACGGCGTGCGGCCTTTTCGATCAATTCCGGTGTGCGCGGATGGAGCTCCCCAGTCTCTTGGTTGACGAACAGCGGCAACGGCACGCCCCAGTTGCGCTGCCGGGAGACACACCAGTCCGGGCGATTGCGGATCATGGCTTCCAGGCGTGCCCGCCCCCAGTGGGGAAAGAAGCGGGTGTGTTCCACTGCGGCGAGGGCCTGGCTGCGCAGGGTCGCTTCACGGCTGCGTCCCGGTCGGTCCATGGCGATGAACCACTGGCGCGTGGCGCGGAAGATGATGGGCGTCTTATGGCGCCAGCAATGGGGATAGCTGTGCTGCACCTTGTCGTGCTTCAAAAGCCGCCCGCCCTCGGCGAGCAGACGCAGGATGGTTTCATTGGCCGCCCAGACGTTCTGCCCGGCGACAAACGCGGTGCCCTCCAGGAAACGGCCGTCGTCCCCCACCGGTGCCTCCACCGGCAGGCCGTAGCGCAGGCCCACCACGTAGTCCTCCAGACCATGGCCGGGCGCGGTGTGCACAAGCCCGGTGCCCGTCTCCAGCGTGACGTGCTCGCCGAGAATCACCGGCACCACACGGGAAAGGAAGGGATGGACGAAGCGCGCCCCTTCCAGCGCGGCACCGCGGACGCTGGAGTGCACCTCCCACTGGGCAAGACCGTAGCGCGCCATGCAGGCTTCCACCAGATCGCGGGCCAAAAGCAGCACACCCTTTTCCGTCTGCACCAAGTCGTAATAGAACTCCGGATGCACGCAGATGGCCTGGTTGGCCGGCAGCGTCCAGGGGGTAGTGGTCCAGATCACGGCGAACACCGGTGCCGCCACGCCGGCAAGATGGAAGCGCCGCGCAATGTCGGCGCTGTCTTCAGCGGCGAAGGCGACATCGATGGCGGGGGAGACACGCTCCTCGTATTCCACCTCCGCCTCGGCCAGCGCCGAGGCGCAATCCACGCACCAGTGCACCGGCTTCATGCCCTGGTAGAGATAGCCGCTTTCCAGAATTTTCCCCAGGGCGCGCATGATGTCCGCCTCGAAGCGGTAATCCATGGTGAGATAGGGATTGTCCCAATCCCCCAGCACACCGAGGCGGATGAAGTCCTTTTTCTGGCGCTCGATCTGGCTTGCCGCATAGGCACGGCACAGCTCGCGGAAGCGGGCGGGGTCGATGTTCTTGCCATGGGTCTTTTCCACCTGCAGCTCGATGGGCAGCCCATGGCAGTCCCAGCCCGGCACGTAGGGCGCATCGAAGCCGGCCAGCGTCTTGCTCTTGACGATGATGTCCTTGAGGATTTTGTTCACCGCATGACCGATATGGATGTCGCCATTGGCATAGGGCGGTCCGTCATGCAGGATAAACTTGGGCCGGCCGCGGCAGGCTTCACGGATACGCTGGTAGAGCCTCCCCTGCTGCCAGCGCTCCACCATGCCCGGTTCCCGTTTCGCCAGATCGCCCCGCATGGGAAAAGGCGTATCCGGCAGATTCAACGTGCTCTTGTAGTCAGCCATGTCCAATCCAAATGCAGGCAGCAAGGGGAACGAAGCCCTCGCTAGCCTTGTGCCCTTGCCTTGAAAAAAAGCTTTGCCTGCGCCACGTCGCGTTCGATCTGGGCGATGAGGGCTTCGACGGTGGGGTATTTTTCCTCGTCGCGCAGCTTGTGCAGGAAATTCACCCGCACATGGGCGCCGTAAATGCGTTCGTGGAAATCGAAGATGTGGACCTCCAGGGTGGGGGCTCCGTCCCGCTTCACCGTGGGGCGCACCCCGAGGCTTGCCACCCCGGGCAGGCAGGCGCCTTCGAGGCCGCACAATTCTACCGCAAAGATGCCGGACAACGGCGGGCGGTTGTGCTTCATCTGGATGTTGGCGGTGGGAAAGCCGAACACCTGACCCAGCTTGTCGCCATGCACCACCCGGCCACTGATGCTGTAGGGACGTCCCAGCAGACGCGCCGCCCACGCCATGTCACCGGCGGCGAGTGCCTCCCGCACCGCCGTCGAGGACACACGCGTGCCATCCACCATGACGCTCCCCAGGCTCTCCGCGGTGAAGCCATGGCGGAGGCCTGCAGCCTCAAGGAGGGCGAAATCGCCTTTGCGCCCGGCGCCGAAACGGAAATCGTCCCCCACCAGGACCCATTTGGCGCGCGCTTCGCCCACCACCACCTGCTCGATGAACGCTTCCGCAGCCATGGCGGCCAGCCGCGCGCCGAAGCGGCAAAGATAGACGAGGTCCACCCCCAGCTCCCGCATCAGCTCGACCTTCTCCCGCAGCGTGGTAAGCCGCGCCGGCGCCTGCTGGGGAGCGAAGAATTCCCGCGGATGGGGCTCGAAGGTCATCACCGCCGCGGGCAATCCCCACTCATTGGCGGCGGCCCGAAGCCGGGCGAGCATCGCCTGGTGTCCGCGGTGCACGCCATCGAAATTGCCGATGGTGAGGGCCACACCGGCCTGCGCCCGGCAGGCACGGGGCGTAAGTTTGAGGGTATTCAGCATAGGCTTCCGATTCTAACGGCAGCCAGGCACGGCGCAAGCCACTAGTCGGCCGCGCGGCGGACGAAATCCCGGGGACGCATGCCGAGGGCGAAGAGCATGGCGAAATAGCTCACCGCACCGGCCAGCACCAGGAGGGTGAGGTGAAGGACGCGGCGGGCGGCACCGGCCGCAAGCCAGGCCTCGTTAGGCCCCGCCAGCCACGCCAGAACCCCGCCCATCACCGCAAGGGCGATGGCAAGGCGCAGCAAGAAACCACCCCAACCCGGCTGCGGCACATACACGCCCGCGCCCCGCAGGCCGCGGAAGAGGAGCGCCGCATTGAGACACGCCCCCAGGCCGATGGCAAGGGCAAGCCCGGCATGGTGCAGGAAGCCAATGAAGGCGAGGTTCATGGCCTGTGTGGCAGCCAGGG
Source organism: Burkholderiales bacterium (assembly GCA_023511995.1). Lineage (NCBI taxonomy): Bacteria > Pseudomonadati > Pseudomonadota > Betaproteobacteria > Burkholderiales > Burkholderiales bacterium. The sequence continues at coordinate 110,747 of JAIMAL010000001.1, read as the reverse complement.
TGAGCACGGCGATTTTCACCGGAGTCCTGATGTTCTGGCGGGCATAAAAGCCGGGCGCCAGCACCTTGACCAGGATCAGCCCCACCAGCCCCACGCTGTAGGCCATCAGCGCCTTGCGCGTCATCCACACGTCGTGGGCGGAAAACTGGCCGTAGTGAAAGAGCGTGGTGATCAGGGGAACGGCAAGGAGCGCCAGCGCCAGCGCCGCCGGCAGGGCAAGGAGCAGGGTGAGCCGCAGTCCCCAGTCGAGCAGCTTCGCATACTCGCCGTGGTCCTGGCTGGCGAAGTGCCGGGACAGGCTGGGCAGCAGGATGGTGCCCAGGCCCACGCCGAGAATGCCGGTGGGGAATTCCATCAGCCGGTCGGCATAGTAGAGCCAGGAAACGCTGCCCGTCACCAGGAAGGAGGCGAAGATGGTGTTGATGAGGAGCGAAAGCTGGGCGATGGACACACCGAACACCGCCGGCCCCATGAGACGCAGGATGCGCCAGAGCCCCTCGTGGCGGAAGGCAAAGCGGGGCCGGGGCAAAAGGCCGAGGCGCGCCAGATGGGGCCACTGGAAGGCAAGCTGCAGCACCCCGCCGATGAACACCGACCAGGCCAGCGCCAACACCGGGGGATCGAAGTGGGGTGCAAGCCACAGGGCGCCGGCGATCATGGAGAGATTGAGCAGCACCGGCGTGAAGGCCGGCACCGAGAAACGGCTGTAGGTGTTGAGGATGCCCCCGGCGAAAGCCACCAGGGAAATGAAGAGAATGTAGGGAAAGGTGATGCGCAGCATGGCCACCGTGAGGGCGAATTTGTCCGCCTCGTCGGCAAAGCCCGGCGCGCTGACATAGATCACCCACGGCGCGGCAAGCACCCCCAGGACCGTCACCAGAAACAGTGCCAGCAGGAGCATCCCCGCCACGTGGTCCAGCAAAAGCCGCGTGGCATCCTGGCCGCGCTGGGTCCGGTATTCGGCGAGGATGGGGACGAAGGCCTGGGAGAACGCCCCCTCGGCAAAGAGCCGCCGCAGCAGGTTGGGAATGCGGAAAGCGACAAAAAACGCGTCGGTCATCACCCCGGCGCCGAAGGCGCGGGCGATCACGGCGTCGCGCACGAAACCGAGGATGCGCGACACCAGGGTCATGGACCCCACGGTGGCCAGGGCTTTGAGGAGATTCATGGAAAAGGCGAAAAGTCTGCATGATACAGGCAGCCGCGGCGCAGGCGTGCAAGCCCTTGGTGACGTTGCAAAACGGCCGACTCTGGGGTAGGATTTGCGCCTTTTTCCGAGTTCTCGTCTTCAGGAGCTTACATGGCCAACTCAGCCCAAGCCCGCAAGCGCGCGCGCCAGTCGGAGAAAGCCCGCATGCACAATGCGAGCCTGCGCTCGAGCCTGCGCACCGCCATCAAGAAGGTCCGCAAGGCCATCGAGGCCGGCGACAAGACCGTGGCCCAGCAGGTGTTCCGCGAGTCGATGCGCATCATCGACCGCATCGCCGACAAGAAAATCGTGCACAAGAACAAGGCTGCGCGCCACAAGAGCCGCCTGTCCGCCGCCATCAAGGCGATGGGGTGACAGGGATCAGGCATCAAGCATCAGATCAAAGCCCGGGCCCTTGGGGTGTCTTTCGGCAAGGCTCCCCTTCCCCCTTATCCGTTCCGTCAAAGCGTTTCCCTCTCCCCCGAAGGGCGGGGGGAGGGAGGCTTTCACGTGCGCAAGCCCGCGATCCAGTGACTGTAGAGCCGGTCCGCCACGGCATTGAGGCGGCTCACCCGCCCTTCGAGATCGGTGAGGATCTCGAAGGGCGTCTGCACTGCCGGGCTTTTCGCGGAGGCAATTTCCTCCGCTCCCACCTCGCACCAGGTCCTCACCATCTCCGCCGTCATCTCCACGTGGCATTGCATGCCCAGATGCGGGCCCAGCACGAAGGCCTGATTCTCACAATGGGCGGAACGCAGGATGTGGGTTGCGCCCGGCGGCAGGGTGAAGGTCTCGCCATGCCAGTGAAAGGAAAGGAAACGCCGGGGTGCATCGCCGAACCAGGCGTGGGCGGCGTCGTTTTCAAGCACCTCCACTTCGCCCCAGCCGATTTCCTTCACCGGATTGGGCCCCACCTGGCCGCCCAGGGCCTTGGCCATGAGCTGGCCACCCAGGCAATGGCCCAGCACCGGCACCTCCCGCTCCACCGCGCGCCGGATGAGTTCCAGCACGCGGGCAATCCAGGGAAGATCATCGTTCACACTCATCGGGCCGCCCATGAACACCAGACCGGCATAGGCATCGGGCTCCCGCGGCACAGGGGCGCCATTGTCGATGGGGATCAATGCCAAAGGAATACCCCGGCGTTCGAGAAAGCTGGCAAAATAGCCTGGCCCTTCGGTGGGCGCATGACGAAAGACGGCAACCGGCTTCATGGGGGAGACGAAATGGGCAAGGGAATCCGCCGCCATTTTAACCGCTTCCTGCTGTTTCTGCTCGCCGCGGCCCCGGCGTGGGCAACGGACATCGAAGTCAGCGGGCTTTTCGCCAACAAGGCCATGGTCTCCATCAACGGCGGCCCGCCCCGGGTGATGAGCGTGGGGCAAACCTCCCCCGAAGGGGTGAAGCTCATCAGTGCCGACTCGGCAGCGGCGGTGTTCGAAGTGGATGGCCAACGCAAGCGGGTGGCCATGGGCCAGCGCATTGCCACCGCCTACGCCGGCGGCGCCAAGCCCACCGTCAAGCTGGTGGCGGACGCGGGCGGCCATTTCTCCACCACGGGCAGCATCAACGGCCGGCCCATCCGTTTCCTCGTGGACACCGGCGCCACCCTGGTTTCCTTCAGCACCAACACCGCGCGCCAGATGGGCATCGACCTCACCCGCGCTCCGCAGGGCGCGGTTTCCACCGCAGGCGGCATGGTGATGGCCTACAAGGTCACCCTGGACAACGTCAAGGTGGGGCCCATCTCCCTCAATTTCGTCGAGGCCACCGTCGTCGACAGCCTGCCCGATGGCTTCGCCCTGCTGGGCAACAGCTTTCTTTCCCGCCTGCAAATGAGCCGCGAGGGCAACGTCCTCACCCTCACCCAGAACTACTGAGGGAGCAGGAATCAGGGATCAGCGGGGCGGAGGCGGGTGCCCGCCCCAGGCTTTTCGAGTCAGACCACCGATTGCCTGGTCTTGTCCCGCTGGATCAGGGCATAAGCCGAGTGATTGTGAATGGACTCGAAATTCTCCGACTCGACGATGTAGGCGTCGATGCGGTCGTCGCGGTTGAGCACGGCGGCCACGTCGCGGACGATGTCCTCCACGAACTTGGGATTGTCATAGGCGCGCTCGGTGACGTATTTCTCGTCGGTGCGCTTGAGCAGCCCATAAAGCTCACAGGAGGCCTGTTCTTCGGCCACGCGGATCAAGTCCTCGATCCAGACGAAGCTGTTGCAGCGCGCGGTGATGGTCACGTGGGAGCGCTGGTTGTGGGCACCGTAGGCGGAAATCTTCTTGGAGCAGGGGCACAGACTGGTGACGGGCACCACGACCTTCATGGTCTGCCGGTATTGTCCCTTGTCGATTTCGCCGATGAAGGTCACCTCGTAGTCCATCAGGCTCTGCACGCCTGACACCGGCGCCGTCTTGTTGACGAAATAGGGGAAGGTCATCTCCACATAACCCGACTCCGCCTCCAGCCGCCGCACCATCTCCCGCAGCATGTGCTCGAAATTCTCGACGGAGATCTCCCGCTCATAGCCATTGAGAATCTCCAGGAAGCGGGACATGTGGGTGCCCTTGAAGTGATGGGGCAGATAGACATACATGTTGAAGACGGCCACGGTGTGCTGCACACCGGCGCTCTTGTCGGCGACCCGGATGGGGTGACGGACGGACTTGACGCCCACCTTGTCGATGGCGAGCTGTCGGGTGTCGGCCGTGGCCTGCACGTCGGCCATGGGGAGCACTTCACACTGGTTCATGGGGAGGTCCTTCTCGACTGGAGCCCGCAAGCGGGCGGGGTTCACTTGGCCCCAGTATAAGCCAGCTCAATACTTGAGTAAAGTACTCGGGTATGGCGACGGACACTGGCCACCACGCCCGCCACATTGAGGCCGCACTCGGCCAGAAGCTCGGCGGGGTCCCCATGCTCGATGAAGCGATCGGGCAGCCCAAGCTGCAGGACCGGCACGACAAGCCCTTGTTTTTGCAGGGATTCGAGTACCGCGCTGCCCGCCCCGCCGGCAATCGCGTTTTCCTCCAGGGTGACCAGCAGCCCATGGCTTTCCGCGAGCAGCTTCACCAGCGCATCGTCCAGGGGTTTGACGAAACGCATGTTGGCCACCGTGGCGTCCAACTCCTCCCCGGCGGCCAGGGCGGGCGCCAGCATGCTGCCGAAGGCAAGCAGCGCGACCTGTCTGCCCCGGCGGCGGATCTCCCCTTTGCCAATAGGCAGGGCGCGCAGGGTGGGCTCCACCGGCACCCCGGGGCCCACCCCCCGGGGATAACGCACCGCGGTGGGGGTATCCAGGGTGAAGGCGGTGTAGAGCATCTGCCGGCATTCGTTCTCATCGGCCGGGGTGAAGACGGTGAGATTGGGAATGCAGCGCAGAAAGGACAGATCGAAGGCGCCGGCGTGGGTGGGCCCGTCCGCCCCCACCAAGCCGGCGCGGTCGATGGCCAGCATCACCGGCAGGTTCTGCAGCGCGATGTCATGGATGACCTGGTCATAGCCCCGCTGCAGGAAGGTGGAGTAGATCGCCACCACCGGCTTCAGGCCCTCGCAGGCGAGCCCCGCGGCAAAGGTGAGGGCGTGTTGCTCGGCAATCCCCACGTCGAAGAAGCGATCCGGGAAGCGTTCGGCAAAGGCCACCATGCCCGACCCCTCGCGCATGGCGGGCGTGATGCCGATGAGGCGGGAATCGGCCTCGGCCATGTCGCACAGCCACTCGCCGAAGACCTCGGTATAGGTCCTCGCCGGGGCGGACCGGCTGGCGAGCCCCTGCGCCGGGTTGAAGCGCGCCACCCCGTGGTAGAGACAGGGGTCCTCCTCGGCGAGCTTGTAACCCTGCCCCTTGCGGGTGACCACGTGGAGAAACTGCGGCCCCTCCAGGCGGCGCAGGTTGCTCAAGGTATCGATTAGCACGTCGAGGTCGTGGCCGTCGATGGGGCCCACGTAGTTGAAACCGAATTCCTCGAACAGGGTGCCGGGCATGACCATGCCCTTGAAATGTTCCTCCGCCCGTTTGGCGAGCTCGCGGATGGGGGGGATGGCCTCCAGCATCTGGCCGCCGGTCTTTTTCACGGCGGTGTAGAAGCGGCCGGACAAAAGCTTGGCCAGGTAGTTGGTCAGCGCCCCCACGTTGGGGGAGATGGACATCTCGTTGTCGTTGAGCACCACGAGCAGGTTGGCATCGCTTGCCCCGGCGTTGTTGAGGGCCTCGAACGCCATACCGCCGGTGAGCGCCCCATCGCCGATGACCGCCACCGTGCGCCGGTCGAGGCCGGCCCGTTTGGCGGCGATGGCCATGCCCAGCGCCGCGGAAATGGACGTGCTGGAATGCCCCGTGCCGAAGGTGTCGTAGGGGCTTTCCTCCCGCTTCGGGAACCCGGCAATCCCACCCCGCTGGCGCAGGGTGGCCATGGCTTCGCGGCGGCCGGTGAGAATCTTGTGCACGTAACTTTGGTGGCCCACGTCCCACACCAGCCGGTCCTCCGGCGTGTTGAAGACGTAATGGAGGGCGATGGTGAGCTCCACCGCGCCCAGATTGGAGGCGAGATGACCACCGGTGCGCGAAACACTTTCCACGAGAAAGGCCCGCAGCTCGGCAGCCAGACGCGGCAGGTCGCGCCGGTTAAGCCGCCGCAGGTCACGGGGGTCGTGGATGGTCTCGAGCAGCCAAGACGTGGACATGGCTAGAAACGGCGCAGCACGATGAAATCGGCGATCTCCTTAAGCCGCCGGGCGCGATCGCCGAAGGGTTCCAGGGCGGCGATGGCATCCTCGCGCATTTCCTGGGCCAGGCGGCGCGCCTCGTTGAGCCCCAGCAGGCTCACATAGGTGGGTTTGTTCTGCCGGGCGTCCTTGCCCGCCGTCTTGCCCAGGGTGGCCGTGCTGGCCTCGGCATCCAGCACGTCATCCACCACCTGGAAGGCAAGCCCGATGAACTTGGCAAAGTGATCCAGCCGCGCCACGTCCTCCTCGGCGAGCCGGCCACAGAGGGCGCCCAGCATGACCGAGGCGCGGATCAGCGCCCCGGTCTTATGCACGTGCATGGATTCCAGCTCGGGCAGGGTGAGCTGCCTGCCGACGCTGGCAAGGTCGATGGCCTGGCCCCCCACCATGCCGCGGGAGCCCGCCGCGACCGCCAGCAGGGCCACCATTTCCAGTTGCCGGTGGGGATCGTCCGCCAGGGGATACTGGGCGAGGAGCTGGAAGGCGAGGCTGTGCAGCCCATCCCCCACCAGGAGGGCGGTGGCCTCGTCGAATTCCACGTGGACGGTGGGTTTGCCCCGCCGCAGCACGTCATCGTCCATGCAGGGCAGATCGTCGTGGACGAGGGAATAGGTGTGGATGAGTTCCACCGCGCAGGCCACCACCTCCACCCGTTCGGGATGGGCATCGGCGAGCTCCCCCGCGGCAAAGGCCAATAGCGGCCGTATCCGTTTGCCCCCGCCCAGCACGGCATAGCGCATGGCCTGGTGCAGGCGCATGGGGGAGATGTCGGGGGCGGGCAGCATGCGGCCGAGCACCTCCTCCATGCGCGCCCAGTGGCGATGCGCCCAGTCCTCGAAGGCCGGGGAGAACGCGGCGTCAGGACCGCTCACTTGGCCGCCTCGGGCACGAAGGGCGCAAGCTCGCCGGATTCGGTGAGAATGCGCACCTGCTGTTCGGCATCTTGCAGTTCGCGCTGGCACAGCTTGACGAGTTCCGCGCCACGGCGGTAGGCGTCGAGGGATTCCTTGAGGGACAACTGGCCGCTTTCCATGCTGGCGACGATTTTTTCCAGCTCGGCGATGGCCGCCTCGAAGGTGGGCGCTTTCTGGGATTTGCTCATGGGAACCCTGTGCGGGAAAAGAGTCTAAAAGTACCGCAGCCGGGCCGGGCCGGTCAATGCGGAAAGCCCCTCCTTCTGCGGCCCTTGCCGCGGTCGCGAAAAGTGGACATAATTGTCATTTTTAGCGCGGGGCGCCGAGTTGCCGGCGGCCGTCGCAAGAGGGGGCTACAGCGGTCATCCCTGACCGCCGAGGGCGTTGACTGACAGCGTTCCATCCGCAAGGGGCCTATGTCCGATCTGTCCACCACTTCCGCGCTGACGCGCAACCCCACCCAGCTTCCCATCGAGTGGTATTTCGATCCGAAGATTTTCGAGCTGGAGAAAAAGCTCCTATTCGATGAGGGGCCGGGCTATGTGGGCCACGCGCTGATGGTCCCCAACCCGGGGGATTATTACGTCCTCGACTGGATGAACAAGGGCAGTGCCCTCGTCAACGGGCCGCAGGGCATCGAGCTCCTCTCCAACGTCTGCCGCCACCGGCAGGCGCTGATGTTGAGCGGCCGCGGCAACACCCGCAACATCGTCTGCCCCCTGCACCGCTGGACCTACGATCTCACCGGCAAACTGATGGGGGCACCCCAGTTCGAAAGCCAGCCCTGTCTCGACCTCAAACGCACGCCCCTCAAAACCTGGAACGGCCTGCTGTTCACCGGCCCGCGGGATGCGGCGCGTGATCTGGCCGGGCTGGGCGTGGCCAAGGAGCTGAGCTTCGAGGGCTACATGTTGGACCGGGTGCACATCCAGCCCTACAACTTCAGTTGGAAGACCTTCATCGAGGTCTATCTGGAGGACTACCACGTCGTGCCCTTCCACCCCGGGCTTGGCCATTTCGTCGATTGCAATGCCCTCAAGTGGGAGTTCGGCGACTGGTATAGCGTGCAGACGGTGGGGGTTGCCGACGGCCTGCGCAAACCCGGCTCACCCGTCTACCAGAAATGGCACGAGCAGGTGCTGCGCTACGACGAGGGCAGACTGCCCCCCTATGGCGCGATCTGGCTCACCTATTTCCCCAACATCATGGTGGAGTGGTACCCCCACACCCTGGTGGTGAGCACTGTCTGGCCAACGGGCATCGAGTCCTGCATCAACGTGGTGGAGTTCTATTATCCCGAAGACATCGTCCTCTTCGAGCGCGAGTTCGTCGAGGCGGAGCAGGCCGCCTACATGGAGACGGCGGTGGAGGACGAGGAAATCTGCCAGCGCATGCAGGATGGCCGCAAGGCGTTGTGGCAGCGGGGCGACAACGAAGTCGGCCCCTACCAGTCGCCCACCGAGGACGGCATGCTCCACTTCCACGCCTTTCTGCGCCGGCACATCGAGCCCCACCTCTGAAGGCCTGCCCGTGCCACCGCTTGCCTTCTTCACGGCATGAAATCCGGCTGGATGGTGGTGGCCGGGTTCATGTTCGCCCTCATGGGCGTGTTCGTGAAACTGGGCGCCCGCCATTTTTCCGCCGTTGAGCTCGTCTTCTACCGCTCCCTCATCGGTCTGGCTGTGGTCTATGGCAGCGTGCGCTGGCAGCGCCTCAGTCTGGCCACGCCCCACTTACGTATGCATGTTTCGCGGGGGCTTGCCGGCTTTTTCGCCCTGATGCTTTTCTTCTACGCCCTCACCGCCCTGCCGCTTGCCACCGCCATCACCCTCAACTACACCTCACCCCTTTTCCTCGCCCTGCTCCTCATCCTCACCCTGCGGGAGAAGCCCGCCTGGTGGCTCATCGCGGCGCTGGTGCTGGGTTTCGTCGGCGTGGTGCTGCTGCTCAATCCCCGTTTCGAGGGGACGGCGTTTTTGCCCAGGCTCCTCGGCCTGGCCTCGGGTTTTTTCGCCGGCGTGGCCTACCTCAACGTGCGACAGCTCGGCGCCCTGGGCGAACCGGAATGGCGCGTGGTGTTCTACTTCACCCTGGTGTGCACGGTGGGGGCGGCCATCTGGATGGGGTTCACCGGTATCCGGCTTCCCGGTGTGGCCGATCTGCCCCTCCTCCTCGGCCTGGGCGCGACCGCCACCCTGGGGCAGCTCGCCATGACCCGCGCCTGGAAGCGGGGCCATCCCCTGGTGGTGGGCAGTCTGGCCTACAGCACGGTGGTCTTCGCCAGTCTCCTGGGCCTGATGCTCTGGAACGAGGTTCTGCCGCCAGCCTCGTGGCTGGCCATCCTCCTCATCGCCTTGAGCGGTGCCTGGGCGAGCCGGGCAGGCCAGGCCAAGGCCATGGGCTGATTGCCGCCCGGGCGCTTAGGCGGTAGGAGAATCGCCCCAAGCCTTGCCCCGGTTGTCAGCGCCTCTCTACAATGGGCGCGAAACCCAGTCGAGGTGCCCATCATGATCAGCCTCTCCGTGGAGAAGAACGTCGTCACCCTGTCCGTCCTGGGTGAATTCACCCTCGACGATTTCCGGCAGTTCGAGGAACACGTCCTTTATGCGGCGAAGCTCGGGCCGGTGACCCTGCTCATCGATCTGCGCGACATGGTGGGCTACACCCTGGATGTGGTGTGGGAGGAAATCAAATTCTCCCGCGAGCATCAGTACGACTTCGACAAGATCGCGGTGGTGACCGACAGCCAATGGGTGGCCTGGAGCGCCTGGCTGCAGCGCATTTTCGTCGATGCCGACATCGAGGTGTTCGACGACTACGATGAGGCGCGGGCCTGGGTCTGCAGTGACACGGGCTAAAGCCCCGGTCTCCGGGCGCGCGCAACGTTGGTGAGCCGTGCCGCGCCGGGTACAATCGCGCGATGCACCGCTTGCGACTTTTCTGCTTTTCCCTCCTGCTGCTTGGGCTGGCGGCGCCTTGCGCCGCCGCGCAGACGCAAAAAATCTTCAGCCGTTACCAGGATCGCATCGTCCAGGTGCGCATCTTGGAGGCCTCCTCCGGCGCCAAGGCGGGCGTGGGTTCCGGCTTCGTTGCTTCGCCTTCCGGCCTCATCGTCACCAACTATCACGTGATCGCGGATCTCGTGCACAAGCCGGCACACTACCGGGGCGAGGTGTTGACCGCCGATGGCCGGCTCGCGCCCCTGCATCTGGTGAACTTCGACGTGGTGCACGATCTCGCCCTGGTGGCGACAGACCTGCCCTTCCGCGGCCACCTGCTGCTTGCCACCGGCCCGGTGGCCGTGGGGGAGCGGGTCTACTCCATCGGCACGCCCCTCGATCTGGGATTCACCATCGTCGAAGGCACCTACAACGGCCTGCTGCAGCACTCCCTCTACGAGAAAATCCACTTCACCGGCTCCCTCAACCCCGGCATGAGTGGTGGGCCGGCGCTGCTCGGGGACGGGCGTGTGGTGGGCGTGAATGTGGCCACCGCCGGCAACCAGGTGAGCTTCCTTGTCCCGGCGCGCCATGTGGCGGCGCTGCTGGCCCGCACCCCGGACCGCACCCCCCTCACCGCCGAGGCGGCGCGCCGGCTGCTAAGCCACGACCTCATCGCCAACCAGGCCCGCTATGTGGAAACGCTGCTTGCCACACCCCTTGCCACCACGCGCCTCGGCGAATACCAGGTGCCCGGGCGCATCGCTTCCTTTCTGCGGTGTTGGGGGGATGCCCGGCGCGAGCCCGGCCAGGTGGTGGAGCAGGTCACCCAGCAATGTTCCTCCGAGGATGACCTCTACCTCTCGCGCACCCAGCAGACGGGCATGATTCACTATCAGCACGACTATTCCGTCGGCCGCAACATCAACCGCTTCCGCTTCTATGCCCTGTATCAGGCGCAATTCAATCAACCCTACGAGAAGATTCCCGCGGAGCGGGAAGACGTCTCCCGCTTCGCCTGCCATACGGACTTCGTGCGCCACGGCAGCCTCACCTTCAAGGCCGCCCTATGTCTGCGCCGCTACAAGACCGTGCCCGGCCTCTATGATGCGGTGCTGCGCGCGGCCACCCTCAACGCCCCCACCCGGGGCCTGGTCACCACCCTGATCCTGGGTGGGGTCACCGAGGACAATGCGCGGCGCTTCGCCCGCCATTATCTGGAAAGCTTCAGCGAGGGGAGCAGGCCATGGAACCGCTGATGGTGGCGGAGGTACTGGACAAATCCGGCCGGGTGCACGAGCGGCTGCGCCTCGACCACTTCCCGGTTTCCATCGGGCGCGCCTACCACAACGACATCATCCTCGATGATGAATTCGTCTCCCCCGACCACGCCCGCCTCGAACTGGACGAAACGGGCCAGCCGGTCATCGTCGATCTCGCCAGCGACAACGGCACCTTTCTCCTGCCGGCATTGACCCGCATCACCCGCCAACCGTTGGCCGGGGAAAGCCTGCTGCGGTTGGGGCACACCCTCATCCGTCTGCGCCGCGCCGATTTCCAGGTACCGCCCGCGCGGCGGGACAATCTGGGGTTGAACCCCGCCACCCGCTGGCTCACCCACAGCGCGGGCGCGGCCCTGACCTATATGCTCGCCCTGGGCCTCATGGTGCTGGAACACGTGCAAAGCAGCGCGGAGGTGATGAGTCCGCAGCAACTCCTCGCCTCCGCAGTGCCCCTCGCCGTTGCCCTGCCGGTGTGGGCGGGGGTGTGGGCGCTGGTGAGCCGCAGCTTTGCCCACCATGCGTATTTCGTGCCCCACCTGGCCATTGCCGGCGCGGCGGTGGTGGGCTTCTTTCTCCTCGACACCGCCGCGCAATACTACGCCTTTGCCTTTTCCGCCCAGATGTCCGCCGATCTCGTCTTCGAGGTGGCGGCCATCGTGGTGGCGGCGGCTGCCCTTTATGGCCATCTGCGGTTCGCCACCCTGCTCACGCCACGGGTGGTGGGAGTGACGGCGTTTCTGTCTGCCGCGGCGCTGGTGGGGATGGCGGCGCTTTCCGACTACGCAGCGCAGCAGGAATTCAGCGATGAGCTGCCCTATCCGGGCGAACTCAAGCCGCCGGCCTTTGCCCTCGGCAAGGCCAAAAGCCCGGCCCGTTTCGCCGAGGAGGCGCGCGCCATCGTGCCGCGCCTTGATTCCGGCGCGCTGGATTGACGCCGGCCGCCGTTCAGGAGGGTAGCCAGGGGTATTTGTCCCACAATTCGGGATGCGCCCAGTATTTGGCGTTGAACCATTCCGGGGCCGGCTTGTAGGTGGCGATGTCGAAACGGAAGAGGGCGTGGGCTTGGCCTTCCTCCTGCCAGACGGCGAGGCGCTCCATGCCGAGCCCGAACAAATCGTTTTCCTCCCAGGCATCGAGGCGGACCCACACGTAAAGGCGGGAAGTGTGGAAATCCCGCAGCCGGCACAGCAGGCGCAGACCCTCCACCTTGTTGAGCGCCTCCAGCACCCCGCGGACGAAAACCACGTCGAAGCGGGCGGCCCCGTCGAGTGCACCGCCGACCTCCCCGGCGGGGCAGTGGGTGACCACACAATCCGCGGGAGGCCTCACACCCTCCGCAATGCCCAAAAGCAGCAGGGTGCGCGGCCGACACGCGGAAAGGAGGGCCGCGACATCGGGCGGTGAATCAGAACGCGGGCCTGCGGTAGAGTCGTTGGGCATTTTCGTAGCCGACGCGGCGCGCCAGCTCCTCCGGCAATTGTTCGGCAATGGACAGGGTGGGGGCCAGCAGTTCCCCGGCGCGCCGTCTTCCCTCGCGGGGGACGCGCAGGAACGCGTCGCTGCCCAAAAGGAAACGGTCCGGGAACTGGTTGATGCGCGCCAGCCACTCCGGGCGCAGGCGCCGTTCCTGATCCAGGTGGAGGTGCGTGTCCACCCACCCCTGTGCCCCGCAGACCGACGATAGCAAAAGCCCCGCGAGCCACGCGAGGAGCCGCCGGCGGAGAGACACCTGAGCAAAGTTAGCGCCCATAGTTGGAGCTATTCCTCACATTCGTTGCGTAAGGGCTCGATTTGTTGCATATTTTGTTTTCCGTGCCGGACTGCGGGGCAAGGGGGGCACCATGGCAGTCATCAGCATCTTCAATCAGAAGGGTGGGGTGGGCAAGACCACCACCAGCCTCAATCTCGCCGCGGCGATGGCGGCGCGCGGGCAAAGTCCGCTCCTCATCGACCTCGACCCCCAGTGCCACCTGAGCCACACCTTGGGTGTCAGCATAGACTCCGGCGAGCAGAGTCTCTACGCCTATTTTCAACGCAGCCGCACCCTCACCGAGCTGGTCCGTGTGGCTGGTGGCATGCGGCTCATCCCCGCCCATCTGGATCTGGCCAAGGCGGATGCGGTGTTCGGCAAGAGCTACAACATCGTCACCCGGCTCGCCACGAGTCTGCGCGCGGAAGCCCTGGTGAGCCCCAATGCGCCGGTGATCATCGACTGCAGTCCGATGCTGGGCGTGCTTTCCCTCAATGCGCTGTTCGCCTGCGATCTGGTGGTGGTGCCCATTTCCACCGATTTCCTGGCCCTGAACGGCGCCCAGCAGGTGGAAAAGACCTTGAAGGCCCTGGAACACGTGTTGAAGAGACGTCTGCCGCGGCGCTACCTCATCACCCGTTTCGACCGCCGCCGGCGCATGGCCCGGGAAATCCTTGCTGCCGCGCGCGCCCGCTTCGGCGAAGATCTGTGCAGCACCACCATCTGCGAAGACGTGCGCGTGGCGGAAAGCCCCGCCCTGTGCAAGAACGTCTTCCAGCATGCCCCCAACTGTCGCGGCGCGCGCGACTACCAGGCTTTCCTCGAGGAATTGCTGGCCAGCGACTTCGCCCGCCGCCAGGCCGCCTGATCACCCCCAGCTTTCCAGAGCCTGACGGATTTGGGGCAGCGCCGCCCGGGTGGCGCGGCGTCCTTCTTCCATGGCTTCCTTGCCCCGGTGGAATTCCATGAGACCCAGGTGCGCAAGCCGCGGCGCGATCACCGCATCCGGCGGCTCACCCGCCATGCGGCTGCGGGCGATGCGCACCTGCATGATGTTGATGCTGGAGGCCACCACGTCCAGCAGCGAAGGCAGCGCCGGGCCGTTACGCGGCACGAAGTCGGACAGCCGTTCCTGCAGCTTGCGCAGCCAGGCACTCACCTCCCCTTCGCGGGCGATCTGCCGCTTGGGGCGCAGATGGCGGCCGAGCACGTCGGCGGACAAATCCACGGCGATCACGATGTCCGCACCCATGGCACGCGCCAGCGACACCGGGACGGGGTTGACGAGTCCCCCATCCACCAGCAGATGGCCGTCCCGCACCACCGGCGTGAACAGACCCGGGAGGGCGATGGACGCCCGCACCGCATCCATGGTGGAACCTTCGCGCAGCCAGACCTCGTTGCCGGTGGCAAGCTCGGTGGCAACGGCAGCGAAGGGAAGGGCGAGCGCCTCCACCGGCCGGTCGACGAAATTGCGGCGGAAGAAATCCATCAGACGCTCGCCCTGGATCAACCCGCCGGCCAGCTTCACATCCAGGAAGCTGATCACGTCGGCAACACGCAGCCCGGCAATCCAACGCTCGAACCGCTCGATCTCCCCTGCGGCATAGGCGGCGGCGACGAGCGCCCCGATAGAGGTGCCGCAGACCACATCCGGCCGGATGCCCGCCTCCTCCAGCGCGCGCAGCGCGCCCACATGGGCCCAACCGCGCGCGGAGCCGCTGCCCAAGGCGAGACCGATGCGGGGCGGACGATTCATGCAGTCATCCAGCCGCGAAGAAAGGGTACCAATACCGCAGTCATCAGGCCGTTGAGCCCCATGGCCAGGCCGGAAAAGGCACCGGCGAGATTGGAGATCTGGAAGGCGCGCGCGGTGCCGATGCCATGGGAAGTCAGCCCGATGGCAAAACCCTTGATGGCATCGTCGCGGCAGCCCAGACGGTCGAGGAGCCCCTTGCCCAGCATGGCACCCAGGATGCCGGTCAGCACGACGAAGACCGCGGTGAGGCTGGGAATGCCGCCGATTTTCTCCGCAATGCCCATGGCAATGGGCATGGTGGCCGATTTGGGCGCAGTGGAAAGCGCCACGTCCCGACTTGCCCCCAGCAGGCGGGCGATGCCGAAGGCGGACAGGGCAGCAGTCGCCGAACCCACCACGAGGCTCAGCCCCAGGGGCAGCCACATGCGCCGCAGCCGATCCCAATGCTGATAGAGGGGAATGGCCAGCGCCACGGTGGCCGGACCGAGGAGGAAGTGCACAAACTGCGCGCCGTCGAAATACACGGCATAGGGCGTGCCGCTGAGGCGCAACACCGCCACCAGGGCGATGATGGACAACAGCACCGGGTTGGCCAGGGGATGGAAGTTAAGGCGTGCGGCGAGCGCGTGCGCCGCCTGGTAGGCCGCCAACGTGAGGGTGAGCCACAAAAGGGGACTGGCGGCAAGATAAACCCAGAGATGGCCGAGCCGGCCGCTCATGGCTTTTTCCCCCAATGGCGCATGAGGAAGCGCAGCAGCAGGGCGGTGGTGACGAGGGTGAGGAGAGTGCTGAGAAGCAGACTGCCGGCGATGGGCAGCCACTCGGCGCGCAGTTGCGGCAGGTAGAGCATCACCCCCACCCCGCCCGGCACGAAGAGGATGGATAGATGCGCGAGCAGGCCGTTGGCGGCACCATCCAGGGCGGCAGGCACGCCACCGCGCAGGATCAGGAAGGCAAGCATGAGTGCCATGCCGATCACCGGCCCGGGGACAGGCAGGGCCAACGCCTTCGCCAGCACTTCGCCGGCCAGCTGGAAAAGGAGCAGGAGGGTGAAGCCGCCCAGCATGGAAACCCGCGTCAGCAGACCTGCCCGCCTGTTGCCGGCGGGCAAAAATCGGGGCGGGGTTGCCCCGTCACGGGCCGGGCGCGGCGCAGCGCCTCATGACTGCTCAAGCCGCACCCACTCGTTTTCCCGCAGCACCACCTCATACTGGGCCCAACGGGCGAAGTCCCCGCGGGGCAGAGTGGCCGTCCGGCGGCGGTTGGCTCCGGCCACGACCTTGAAGGTGATGGACCCATCGGCGTTTTCGGCGATGACCTGATACACCGCCCACTTGGCACCATAGGCGCCGTTGCTGTAACACCGGCCGTAGCGAATCTCGTCCTCAGACACCTTTGTCATCCTCCGTGCTCACGCGGCCCGGGGCCTTGCGCCTTTGCGCCGCCGCCTCCGCCGCCTGCGCCAGCAATTGTGCCGCCTCCTTGAGCGCCGTCGCAAGCGGCATGGGTTCCGGCGCGGCCTCGAAACAGCCATCGAACTGGCGGGCGAGGAGATCACGTGCGTCGGCCTCGATGCGGCCCGAGACCAGGGTCACGGGCACACCATGGAGACGGGCGATGCGCGCCACCTCCAGGGGAAGCTTGCCGTGCAGGGTCTGCGCATCCGATCGCCCTTCCCCGGTGAGCACCCAGTCGGCCTTTCTCACCGCATCAGCCAACCCCACCCGTTCGCACACCAGCCTCGCCCCGGGCATACGCTGCGCGCCGATGAGGAGCAGGGCATAGCCCAGCCCGCCAGCCGCCCCCGCCCCGGGAAGGCGGGAGACGGCACGGCCCGCCCAGGCATCGCAAAGGGCGGCGAAGTGGGCAAGCCGCGCATCGAATTCCGCCACCTCGTGGGCTTCCACGCCCTTCTGCGGACCGAACACCGCGGTGGCACCCTGCGGCCCGGTCAATGGATTGTCCACATCGGTAAGGGCGATGAGATGTGCGTCGGCCAGGCGCGCATCGAGGTTGGAAAAATCCACGCGGCCAAGGCGCCCAAGCCCCTCGGGTGTGGGGTCCACCGGCTGCCCGGCGTAATCCAGGAGCCGCACGCCCAGCGCCGCCAGGAAACCGGCGCCACCGTCATTGGTGCTGGTGCCGCCCAGGCCGACGAGGATGCGGGCAAAGCCTGCCTCAAGCACCAGCCGCAAGAGCTCCCCGACCCCGCGGCTCGACCGGTGCGCCACCCGGCTTTGCCCGGCCTGGGCAAAGCCCACCACCTGCGCCGATTCGATGACGGCCTCGAGGCGGGAACCGCTTGACAACACGCCCCAGGCCGCGGAGACCGGCCGGCCATCGGCGCCGCTGACGCTGGCGGTGCGGCGCTCACCCCCCACGCTGTAGAGAAGCGCGTCAAGGGTGCCTTCGCCACCGTCGGCCAGGGGCACGAGGCGCAGGTTCGCTTCGGGAAACACCCGACGCACACCGGCGGCCATCGCCTGCGCCGCCTCGAGGGCGGTGAGGGAGCCCTTGAAGGAATCGGGTGCGATGACGATGTTCACGTCACCACGTTGCGTGGCGTGCCCGCGACGAAGGCCTCGATGTTGTCGATGAGCTGGTCGGCGAGGGTCTGCATCGCCTCCCGGCTGGACCAGGCCACATGCGGCGTGAGGATGAAATTGGGCAGGTCGAGTTCGAGCAAGGGATTGCCCTGCCGCGGCGGCTCCACCGACAGCACATCGAAGCCGGCCCCCGCGATCGCCCCGCTTTTCAACGCATCCACCAGCGCCGCTTCATCCACCAGTCCCCCGCGCGCCGTGTTGATGAGGATGGCGCTGGGCTTCATCATCAGTAACTCCCGGGAGCCGATGAGGTGCCGCGTCTCGGGCGTGAGCGGCGTGTGCAGCGTAATCACGTCCGCCTCCTTGAGTACCGTTTCGAAGGCCGTGTAACCCTCGCGCACTTCCCGCGCGCCTTTGTGTTCAGCGATGAGCACACGCATGCCGAAGGCTTCCGCCAGTCGCGCCACGCCACGGCCCAGGGAACCATAGCCGATGACGCCCAGGGTGGAACCATGGAGGTCATGGATGGGACGGGTGAAGAGGCAGAACTGGTCCGCGGTCTCCCACCGGCCCGCGCGCAAATCCTCGCGCCAGCCCAGCAGGCTGCGGCGCAGGGCGAGCATCATCATGAACACGTGTTCCGGCACCGTATGCACGGCATAGCCGCGGATGTTGGAGACGACGATGCCATGCGCCCGGCAGTAGGCAAGGTCCACGTTGTCGGTGCCGGTGGCGGCCACCGCGATCATTTTCACCGCAGGGGCCTGGCTCAGCACCTCCGCCGTGAGGCGCACCTTGTTGGTGATGACGATGCTCGCCCCGGAAATGCGCTCCACCACTTCCTCCGGGCGGGTGCGCTCGTATTCGATCCACTCATGGGAAAAGGCGGGCGCACGGAGGTTCGCGATCAGGCTGGCGCGGTCGAGGAAAACGATCCTGTGTTTCATGAGAAGCCTCTTGCCCAACGCAGGACACGGCGGAAAAACTTTGCCCCGCCCTGACCCATGGGGTTTGGGATTGCCGACTCAGCGCTCCATGCCGGAGGTGCGCTCGACCACCTTCATCACCGCCGCCGAATCCAGCTCCGCGCCGCCCATGCCCATCAGGGCATTCAAGTGCTGCATCACCAGCGCCGCGGCGGGCAGGGCAAGCCCCAGCTCCTTTGCCGTCTGCATGACGATATTCATGTCCTTCTGGTGCAGTCGCGTCTTGAAACCGGGTTTGTATTCGTTGTCCAGCATGCGCTTGCCATGCACCTCGAGAATACGGCTGCCGGCGAAGCCACCCATGAGGGCCTCGCGCACCTTGGCCGGATCCACACCGTTTTTGCGTGCGAAAAGCAGCGCTTCCGCCACCGCCTCGATGGTCACCGCCACGACGATCTGGTTGCAGGCCTTGGCCACCTGGCCGGCGCCATGATCCCCGACGTGGACGATGTTTTTGCCCATGGCCTCGAAGACGGGCCTCACCCGCTCAAACACCTCGGGCTTGCCCCCCACCATGATGGAAAGGGTACCCTCGATGGCCCCGATCTCGCCGCCGGAGACTGGCGCATCGAGCATGTCGATCTGGCTTTGGCCCAGCATGGCGGCAAAGCGGCGGGTGGCGGTGGGGGAGATGGTGCTCATGTCCACCACCACCGAGCCGGGTTTCGCTCCGTGGATGACGCCCCTCTCACCGAACAGCACCTCCTCCACGTCGGGCGTGTCGGAGACCATGATGATGATGATCTCCGCGCGGGAGGCTGCATCGGCCGAGGAGGGACAAGGAATGCAGCCGGCCTGGGCCGGCCCTTCCATGGATTCGGGACGACGGCCGTGGACATAGACGGTATGACCGGCCTTTTTCAGATTGATGGCCATGGGCTTGCCCATGATGCCCATGCCGATGAAAGCGATGTTCATGTGTTCTCCTCCGTGCCTCAAAAAATCAATGCACTGCATCCGGCGCCCGAAGGGGCGCCAGTCCGATCACCTCTTCACACCATTTCGCCACGCCCACCAGCCGGTCATCCCGCAGATAGGCGCCCACCAACTGCACCCCCAGCGGCAGGCCGTTGGGACCGAAACCGGAGGGTAACGTCACCGCCGGCAGTCCGGTGAGCGTCCACAGGGTGCAGAAAACCGGGTCACCGGTGTGTTCGAGGGTCGCCGGCGCCTCGCCGCTGGCGGGGGGTGTGAGGATGGCATCAAACCGCCCCAGGATGGCCCGCATCTCCCCGTTGAGTTGCAGCCGCCGGGCCAGCGCCGCCTCGATCTCGGCATCGGAAATGCTGAGGCCCTCGTCGATGAGGGCGTTGAGCCGCTCGCTCAACTGCGCGCGGTGCTGTTCCTGGAACGACCGCAGGGCGCGCGCACCTTCGCCGAACATGATGGTGCGATGCAACGTCCACGCCTCCTCGAACACCGGCGGCAGCGCCACCTCCTCCACCACGGCGTCGGCCGCGGCGAAGCGGCTCGCCACATCGAGAAGGTGTTCCCGCTGATGGACTTCCGCCTGCCACCAGGCGGGTGAACGCACCAGCGCCAGACGGGGCGGCTGACCGCGCGCCGGCGGTGGGCTTTTAAGCCGGCAAAGCACCTGGGGGGCATCCACCCCGGCGGCATCGCCGGCATCGAACCCCGCCAGGCAGCAGGCCAGCCGTGCCGCATCCTCCACGCTGCGGGCAAACACGCCCACCGTATCCAGGGTGGCGGAAAAACGCAGAATGCCTGTGCGGGGAATCAGGCCGCTGGAGGGTTTGAATCCCACCACGCCACAGAAGGCGGCGGGACGGATCACCGAACCATTGGTCTGGGTGCCCACGGCCAGGGGAACAAAACCCGCCGCCACCGCCGCCGCCGAGCCGCTGGAGGAGCCGCCGGGGGTATGGGCGAGGTTCCAGGGATTGCGGGTCGGTCCCGGCTCGCTGTAGGCGAGTTCCGCAGTCACCGTCTTGCCCGCCACATAGCCTCCGGCCGCCTCGATGCGCCGCACCACGGTGGCCGAGGACTCGGGCACACGCCCCCGGCAGGCGACAGTGCCGTATTCCGTGGGCATGCCCGCAGTATCGATGATGTCCTTGACCGCCACCGGGATGCCGGCAAGAAGGCTGCTCCTGCCAGAGTCCCGGGCGGCCTGCCGCCAGCGGGCGGGGTCCCACCAGGCGAAGGCGTGTATGCGCCCTTCGCGCTTTTCCACCTCCGCAACCAGCGCTTCGGCGTAATCCGCCGCCGAAAGTTCGCCCGCCGTGAGCGCCGCAACCACCTGCGTCGCGGTTAAGGAGACGAGTGTGTCCGTCCCGTGCATGGCCTATTTGTAGAACTGGGCCGGCAGCCAAAGCCCGATCTGCGGCCAGATGTACAGCATCACCATGGAGACGATCACCAGCGCCATGAAAGGCATGGAGCCGAGCAAAATCTGGGTCAGTGTCACCTGCGGCGGGGCCACCCCTTTCAGGTAGAAGGCGGAAGGGGCCATGGGGGGCGACAGGAAAGCCGTCTGCAGATTCAGCGCCACCAGCAGGCCGAAGAACAGCGGATCGATGCCGTAGTGGGAGAGCAGGGGCACGAAGATCGGCATGAAGATGACGATGATCTCCGTCCATTCCAGCGGCCAGCCGAGGAGGAAAATGATGAACTGGGTGAGGATCAGGAACTGGGTGGGGCTCATGTCCAGGGAAAGCACCCAGTTTTCCACCACCTGGTGCCCACCCAAGAGGGAGAAGGCCGCGGAATAGATGCTCGCCCCCACGAACAGCCAGCAGACCATGGCCGAGGTTTTCGCGGTGAGGAAAACCGATTCCGTGAGCACGGGCAGAAGCTTCACCTGATGGACCGCCAACACCGCCCAGAGCAGGAAGGCGAGCATGGAAATCGTGCCCACGGTGCGATCAAGGGGCGTGCTCACTACCTGCGCCCGGTAGAGGATGAACCAGACGATGGAGAAGAGGAAAATCCCCCATAGCACCGCCCAGGCCGGCCACCAGCGGCGCCGGATTTCCTTTGGTTGCTCCAACGCCAGGTAGAAGGCGGCAAGCACGAAGCCGCCCAAGGCGCCGATGGCCGCCGCCTCGGTGGGCGTGGCCAGACCGAAGATGATGGAACCCAGCACCCCCAGAATCAGCAGGGCCAGCGGGAAAAACGAGGTGAGCAACATGCGGAACACCTCGAGGCGGGGGAAGTTGAGGAGCAGATAACCCACCACCAGCACGGCCACACCGATCCCAAGCACCTTCCAGAAGGCGGGCGGCGTCGGAAGCCGCGACGTCTCCTTCGCCCCATGGGAAGCCGCGGGGGCGGCCTCGGCAGGCTTTTGCGGCGCAGGCGTCGCTTCCGCCGCGGTAGCGCCCTCTGCCGCGGGGGGTTCGGCGATCGCCGGGGCGGCTTCCTCGGCCGGTGGCTCGGCAATACCCGGCGCACCACCTTCCGCCTTTTGGTCGAGGGCTTCCGCCGTCACCCCCATTTCCACGAGGCCGGTGGTGTCGTAAGCCTCATCAGGCTTGGTGAGTGCATTCCAGGTGAGCCCCATGATGAGGACGAAGGCCGCAAGCGGCAGGCTGGCAATCGCCAGCTCCTTGCACAGGACACGGCGCGGGATTTCCGCATCCCCCGCCACGCAAGCCCGCAGCAGAGCAGGCAGGGCCAGCCGGCCATGGCGTTGCGCCACAGCGGCAAGATGCGGCGGCAGCGGCACCCGGCGTGCCTCTTCGGCCAGGGGCGGTGCAAGCTGCGGTTTGAGCTTGGCCAGCACCATCACATAGACGATGTAGATTCCCGCCAGGAGGAGACCCGGGAAAAACGCGCCGGCATAGAGCTGCACCACCGACACCCCGGCCGTCGCCCCATAGACGATGAGCATGATGGAAGGCGGAATGAGAATGCCCAACGTGCCGCCGGCGGCGATCACCCCCGAGGTGAGCTTGGTGTCGTAACCCGCGCGCAGCATGGCCGGCATGGCCAGCAACCCCATCAGGGTCACCACCGCACCGACGATGCCGGTGGCGGTGGCAAACACGGCGCAGGTGACCAGGGTGGCCACCGCCAGGGAACCAGGAATGCGCGCCGTGGCGATGTGGACGGCGTGGAACAGTTTCTTGATGAGGTTTGCCCGTTCCACCAGATAGCCCATGAAGAGGAAAAGGGGTACGGAGATCAACACGTCGCTCGTCATCACGCCATAGGCCCGCTGCACGGCAAGGTCCAGCGTCTGGCGCACGGCAATGTTGGGGTCCACGGAACGGTAGGCGATCCAGGAGAAGAGCACCCCCAGACCGGTGAGGGTGAAGGCACTGGGGAAGCCCATCATCATGGCGACCACGATCAGGCACAGCATGATGATGCCGATATGGCCGTTGTTGAGGGATGACCAGGGGGTGAGAACGGCGATCCCGATCAGGATCAGGGCCATCAGGGTCGCGCCGACGGCGACCTCCGGTTTGAGCTTCTTCATTCCCGGACCTCCGGCGCATCCTTGACCATGGCCTTGAGTTCTTCCACGTCGATCTCCTCCACGTCCTTGCTGCGCGGCGGCCAGCGGTTATCGCGCAGACAGATGACACAGCGCAGGACCTCCACCACACCCTGCAGCATGAGCAGGGCGCCCGCAACGGGAATCACGAATTTGAAGGGATAAAGGGGCAAGGGCTCGGGACTGAAGGTGTTCTCGCGGATGGCGAGGGATTCGTTGGCAAAGTTCCAGCCGGCCCAGGTCAGGGCAAGCACGCTGGGGAAATAGAAAAGCCCGTACAGGATGAGATCGATGGCGGCCTGAACACGGGGCGAAAACGAGGCATAGAGAATGTCGCCGCGCACGTGGGCCTGATGGGCCAGCGCATAGGCGCCCGCCATCATGAACAGAATGCCGTAGAGCATGATCTGGGCATCCAGCGCCCAGGCATGGGGATTGAGCAGCAGATAGCGGGAGAAGACCTCCCAGACCACCATCAGCGTCAGCAGCACGATGGCCCAGGCAAAGAAGCGGCCGATGAAAGTGGACAGCCGGTCCACGGCGAGAAGGAAATTCTGCATGGGGTTTCCTGCAAAAATCCGCCGGCCTTGCGGCCGGCGGGTGATCGGGATCAGGACTTCTTGGCGGCAAAGAAGTGGTTGTAGGCCATCTTGTAGTCCACCAAGGTGTCATTCTGCCAACGCGCCGCCCGCGCCGCGAAGGCCCGCTGGGATTCCAGCACCTTCTTGAACATTGGGTTTTCCGCGCTCTTGGCGGCGACGACCTTGTCCCAGGCGGCAAGCTGCGCCTTGAGGATGGCATCGGGCGTCTTGTAGAACTTCACCCCCTGCTTGGTTGACATTTCGAAATAGTCCTTGGAATAACGGTCGATGGCCTTCCAGGACATGTCGGCGGAAGCCGCCTCCACCGCATGCTTGATGATGGACTTGTGCTCGGCATTGAGTGCGTCGTATTTCTTCTTGTTGAACAGGATCTCGAACTGCTCGCTGGCCTGATGGAAGCTCTGCAGCATGCAGACCTTGGACACATCGGGAAAGCCCAGCACGCGGTCGGAAGAGGCGTTGTTGAATTCGGCGGCATCGATCAAGCCACGGTCCATGGCGGGCACGATTTCACCACCGGGCAAGGGGGTGACCGCGGCGCCCAGTTCCTTGAAGATGTCCACCGCCAGGCCCACGGTGCGGTATTTCAGGCCCTGGAAGTCCTGCACCTTGGTCACGGGTTTCTTGAACCAGCCCAAAGGCTGCGTCGGCATGGGGCCGTAGAGCATGGACACCACATCCATGTTCATGCTCTTGTAGATCTCGTCCAGCAGTTCCTTGCCGCCGCCATAGTAGTGCCAGGCGAGCACCATGTTGGGATCCATGCCGAAGGCCGGGCCGGAACCCCACAGGGCCACCGCGGAGTTCTTGCCGTACCAGTAGGCCACCACGCCGTGGCCGCCATCCAGGGTGCCTTTGCTCACTGCATCCAGCAGGTCGAAGGCCTTGACCACCGCGCCGGCAGGCAGCACCTCGATCTTGAGCTCGTTGCCGGACATGGCATTGACCTTGGCGGCGAAATCCAAGGCGTATTCATGGAAGATATCCTTGGCCGGCCAGGTGCTCTGGAAGCGCAGGGTGATGGGCCCGGCCGCCTTGGCGATCATGGGGAAGCCCAGGGTCGTGGCACCGGCCGCGGTGGCGGCGGCCGCGCCCAGGAACTTGCGGCGGCTGGGTTGTTGCGGGGTGGGGGTTTTTGTCTTGCTCATGTTGCCTCCTGACGGTTGTTGATGGGACGTGGGACCACTCAGACGGTCGTGCCAACGCACCGGCCGATTTTTTTACATCGTGAAAACGAGTCTTGTCCTGTGATAAAGCCTAGACCGCAAGCGGGAGATTTTCAAGCCCCCTCAGAGCGTGGGCATGCTCAAGCCGGCCTGCTCCCGCGTCGGGGTCAGCCAGCGGCTGGTGACCGTCTTCGTTGGAGTATAGAACCATATGCCCTCCATGCCATGAACGTGCAGGTCCCCGAACAAGGACTGTTTCCAGCCGCCGAAGGAAAAGAAAGCCATGGGCACCGGAATCGGCACGTTGATGCCCACCATGCCCGCCTCCACGTCGTGCTCGAAGCGGCGCGCCGGGCCGCCTCAGCGCCCGCGCCACGTCCTCCTCGCCGGGAAGCGCCACCTGACGCACCGCCTGCTCCGTGGCGGAATTGAACACGTCGCCGACGCGGCCGCTTCGCGTTTGCCATCGCTCCACGGGCGCAGCACTGCCATGGAATACCTCCTCGATCTGCACCTCGGGGGCAGGTCTTCACTTTGATCGCGGCGCAGACACCGGGACTTCCCCTCAGGGTCCCACCAGGATGATGTGCACCCGGTAGGGTCCGTGCGCGCCCAGGGTCACCGTCTGTTCGATGTCCGCGGTGCGCGACGGTCCGGAGATGAGATTCACCGCCCGCGGCCAGATGGCCGCTTCGCGCCGCAGCAGGGCGAAGGCATCCTCCAGGGTGGGAACGAGCCGTTGCACCGGCACCACCGCGATGTGGGTCTCCGGCAGGAGGCTGGTGGTGGCTGGCGTGCCCTCACCGGACGTCACCATGAGGGTGCCGGTCTCGCAAATGGCGGCAAAGACACCGGTCAGCCCCACCGGATCATCCGCGCCAGCCGGGCGGAAGACGGCCTCAATGCCCACCGCCTGCCAGGCAAGCTTGGCGAACTCCGGCCAGGCGGCAAGGCGCCGGGGCAGGCCCTCTGCGTCGAGGTAACGCGCCACCTCCGCCGGCACGGCAGAGAAATCCGCCACCCGCGCCACCGTGCTGGCCAGTTGCCGGGCGCGTTCGGTGAAGCGGCTTGCGGGATCGCTGCAGTGGGGCGTGGCAGGGCCGCGCACGGGATTTTCTACCCGGGCCGCCACCGGCGTGTCATCCCGGCGGGCGGCGGCAAGCCGCCCCAGAATCCGCTCGCGAGCGCTCATGGTTTGCCCCGGCGGCGCGCCCAGGCGGCAAGGAAGGTTTCGCCGGCGGGCGCCGGCAGATCGCGGTGGGCGAACCATCCCGCCGCGCCGGGCAGACGGCAAAGCCGGCCCCGCGCACCGGCAAGGCGGGTAAGAAGCCACGCGGCCATGCCCATCACCGCGTGATAAAGACGGGGCCGCAGCACCAGCGCCCGCCAAAGACGCAGGCTCAGGGTTTCCAGGCGGGGGCGCAGTCCGCGCACCTGTTGCACATGGCGCAGCTCCCGCAACAGGTCGGCAAGGGGAATGTTCACCGGACACACCTCCGCGCAGCGCCCACAAAGGGTAGAGGCGTTGGGCAGCGGCGTGGCCCGTTCGAGGCCCGCCAACAGCGGCGTGAGGATGGAGCCCATGGGACCGGGATAGACCCAGCCGTAGGCGTGCCCGCCCACGCTCTGATAGACCGGGCAATGGTTCATGCAGGCGCCGCAGCGGATGCAGCGCAGGATAGGCTCCAGTTCGCTGCCCAGCAGCCGGCTGCGGCCGTTGTCGAGGAGGATGATGTGGAAATGCTCGGGCCCGTCCGCATCCCCCGCCTGTTTCGTGCCGGTGAGCAGGGAGACGTAGTTCGTGATGTCCTGCCCGGTGGCCGAGCGGGGCAGAAGACGGAGCAGGGTCGCCGCATCCTCCAGGGTGGGCACGACCTTTTCGATGCCGGTGATGGCCACGTGCACCCGCGGCAGGGTGGTGGCAAGCCGTCCGTTGCCCTCGTTGGTGACGATGAGCACCGAGCCGGTCTCGGCAACGAGGAAATTCGCGCCGGAGATGCCCATGTCCGCGGACAGAAAATGGGGCCGCAGAAACTCGCGCGCCTCGCGCGTGAGCGCGGCAGTGTCCGTCTTGCGCGGCCGCCCGTGGTGGCGGGCGAAGAGGTCGGCGATCTCATCGCGCGTCTTGTGCAGCACGGGCGCGACGATGTGGGAGGGCGGCTCCTCGGCTAGCTGCAGGATGTATTCGCCGAGGTCGGTTTCCACCACCTGCACGCCGGCGGCCTCAAGGGCCGCGTTGAGCCCCACCTCCTCGCTCACCATGGATTTGGATTTCACCGCCTTCCTCACGCCATGGCGGCGGGCGATGTCGGTGAGGATGCGCGCCACCTCCCGCCCATCCTCGGCCCAGTGCACGGTGGCGCCGCGGGCTTGCGCCTGCCGCTCGAAATGGATCAGCCAGGCATCGAGCTGGCGCAGCACGGTGTCGCGGATCGCCGTCGCATGCCGGCGCACCGCATCGGGGTCCTCCAGGTGACGCAGGGCCTCGCGCCGGCCCTGCACGAACTTGGCTTCGGTGCGGCGCAGGGCCTCCTGCAGGCGGGGATTGTGGAGCGCTTCGTGCGCCTTGCGTACGAATTCCACGGCCTTCACTTCCATGCCACTTCCCCCTGCCTGCCGGCCAGCACCTCGGCCACGTGCAGCACCTGTGTGGTGGTATCGCCCAGACGGCGCAGGCGGCCTTCGATGTGGAGCAGACAGCCAAGATCACCGGCGACCACCGCCTGCGCCCCGGTGGCATGGATGGCGGCACACTTGTTGTCCGCCAGGTGGCTCGAAATCTCGCCGAACTTCACGGCGAAGGTGCCGCCAAAGCCGCAGCAGGTCTCGCAACCGTCCATCTCCTCGAGGACCAGGCCCGGCATGCGGGCAAGCAGCGTGCGCGGCGCCGTCTTCACCATAAGTTCCCGCAGGCCGGAGCAGGAATCGTGGTAGGTGATCTTTCCCTGGTACCACCCCGGCGGCTGCGACAGTCCCGCGACTTCGACGAGGAAGGCGGTAAGCTCCCAGGTACGCGCGGCAAGCTGCCTCACCGCCTCGCCCTGCATGTCGCTTTCCGCGAAAAGCCGCGGATAGTGGACGCGGATCATGCCCGCGCAGGAGCCGGAGGGCACCACCACATAATCGCAGCCGGCGAAGTCTTGCGCCCATTTGCAGGCAATCTTCCGGCCCGTCTCGAAGTCTCCCGAGTTGTAGGCGGGCTGGCCGCAGCAGGTCTGGCCGGGGGGCACGACCACCTCACAGCCTGCCGCCTGAAGAAGACGCAGAGCAGCGAACCCCACCGCAGGCCGCATCAGGTTCGCGATACAGGTGACGAACAATCCCACACGCATGGCCGCGCCCGTTTGCACGATGGAGCAAGTTTAATCAAGCCGGGCTTGGCCGTGGGGAAATTTTGCAATACCATTTCACCATCTGAAATCACCCCCGTTCCGCCATGAACACCCACGACGGCAAATCCTCCATCCAGGTCATCGACCGCATGATGAAGCTGATCGAAGTGCTGGCCGCCCACACGGAGCCGGTGAATCTCAAGCAGCTCGCCAGCCTCACCGGCCTGCACCCCTCCAGTGCCCATCGCATCCTCAACGTGATGGTGGAAAAGGGGCTGGTGGCCAAGCAGGAACCCGGCACTTACCGGCTGGGACTCAAGCTGCTGGAGCTGGGCAACCTGGTGAAGGCGCGGCTTGACATCCGGCGCGAGGCACTGCCCTTCATGCAGCGCCTGCATCAGGAAATCAACGAAACCGTCAACCTGAGCCTGCGCGAAGGGGACGAGATGGTGTACGTGGAGCGCACCGCCAGCGGCCGTGCCATGATGCGCGTGGTGCAGATCGTGGGGGCGCGCGCGCCGCTACACATCACCGCGGTGGGCAAAATTTTCCTCGCCGAGGCGGGGGATGAGGAAGCGCGGGCCTATGCGCGGCGCACGGGACTGCCCGCCTACACGCCCCACACCCTCACCAACGAAAAGGCGCTTTTGGAGGAGCTGGCGCGGGTGCGGCGTCGCGGCGTGGCCTTCGACGACGAGGAGGCGGAAAAAGGGGTGTGCTGCATCGGTGCCGGCATCCGCGATGCTGACGGCCGGCTGGTGGCGGGACTTTCCATTTCCGCTCCCGCCGAACGCTTCGACCGCAACTGGGCGCAGAAGGTCAAAGAAACGGCGCAGGCCATTTCCGCCGCCCTCGGCTACCGGCAGAAGGCGTAGCGCCCCTCACTGGATACGCAACTCGCGGCGGGCCCCCGCCTTTTTCGGCAGGACCAGCTCCAGGACGCCGTCGGCAAAGCGGCCCGTGGCGCGTTCCGGATCCACCTCCTGAGGCAGCCTGAAACTCCGGTAAAACAGCCCCTCGTGGCGTTCGCGGGCAAGGAAGCGTTGACCCTCCGCAAGCTGGCGCGGCCGGGCCTGGGCGCTGATCTCCACCTGGTTGCGGTCCACCTTCACGTGAATCGCGTCCCTTAACACACCGGGCAGTTCCGCATCCACGACGAAGGCATCATTGGTCTCCAGGACATCGATGTTGATGTGCCCGAGGGGCTGGCCGCTCTCGGTGGCCGGGGCGAAGAGGGAAAGCAAATCGGTGAAAGGCCGCAGATCAAAAGGGGTATCGAGACGGACGCGGGTCATGATGGTCTCCTCCTTACGTTTTGTCCGTGGCGCTGGAAAACCCGCCACGTATTCCCCACAATAGGAGACGCGCCCTGTCCCCGCAAGGAAAACGGAGGAAACATGCCCGCCGCGCTGCGTCTTGCCGCCCTCCTCACCGCCCTGACCCTGGCCGCCGCCGCGACCGCAGGCGAGCTGCTGCCCCTGCGCCGCATGTCCCTGGAACTTGCCCGGGACATCGCGCAGAAGGCCGTGGAATCCTGCCGCCGCCAGGGCTACAACGTCAGCGCCGTGGTGGTGGACCGGGACGGTATCGTGCAGGTCGTTCTGCGCGACAACCTGGCCAGCCGTTTCACCATGGAGCTGGCGCAGCGCAAGGCCAATGCGGTGACGCTGTCGGGCGCTGCCGGCTCCGAGTTCCGCCGCGCCCGTCAGGACATCCGCGAGGAAATCAACAGCGTGCGGGAACTGTTGATGTTGGAAGGGGCGGTGCCCATCCGCGCCCAAGGCGCGCTTTTGGGCGCGGTGGGCGTATCGGGCGCCCCCGGGGGCGACAAGGATGAAGCCTGCGCGTGGGAAGCCGTGGCCGCGGTGCAAGATCGTCTGGAATTTGCCGACTAGTCAGGATTGGCCAACCCCTGGAGGCGCCCGTGGAAGAATCCTTCTGGCGCGACGCCGAAATCGCCCGCGAGGCTTCCCGCCTGCCGGCCGCCACTTACAACCTCACCCGCATCCTGCTGGCGCGAAGCCCCCATGGCTGCGTCTTCGTCCCCATCCGCAGCATGCAGTATCTGGCGGTGATCGACCACGAGGAAATCATCTTCGTGGACCGCGAAGGCCGGCGGGAGATCGAACTGGCCTGGCAAAGCTTTGCCCCCCATCTGCGTCAAGCCCTGGACGAGCCCGTGCCCTATGAGCGGGTGTATTACCAGACCAAGGGCCGGGAAACCATGAAGCGGCTGCCGCGGGAATTTCACCTGGCCTTGGAACAACTGGCACGCAAAAACACCCACAGCGGCCCGGCCAAGGTCATCAAGCTTCGGCGTCCGTAAGCCGCCCGCCTACCCGCCCACCCCCTTGAGGTGCTGCCGGGCGCAGTCGATGAGGAGGGCGGCGAAATCGGCGTGCTGGCTCTTTTCCGCGCTGCGCACCGCGGCATAGAGGCGCGCCCACAACCCCCGCGGCCCGACCGGTCTGTCCACCACATAGCCCCGTTCCAGATAGCCCTGCACTGCCCAGCGGGGCAGCACCGCGATCCCCCTTCTGGAAGCGACGAGCTGGAGGATGGCCACGGTGAGCTCCGCCGTGCGCCGCGGCGGATTGACGCCGGCGGGCTGAAGCACCCGCCGCACCACATCGAGCATGCGGTCGGGAACGGGATAGGTGATGAGGGTCTCGCCGGCGAAATCCCGCGGCCGCAGATAGGGCCGCTCCAAAAGCCTGTGGCCGCGGGCAAGGAGCGCCACCATTTCGTAGCGGAAGAGGGGAAAGTAGGCCACCCCGCGCCGCGGCCGCGCCTCGGAGACGATGACCAGATCCGCCGTGCGCGCGGCAAGCAGCCCCAGCGGATCGGCATGGAAGCCCGGGACCAGGTCCTGCTCCACTTCCGGATGGCGCTCCCGATGGGCATCCATGGCCGGCATCAGCCAGTCATAACAGGTATGGCACTCCACGGCGATGCGCAGCTCGCGGCGCACACCCCCCTTGGCCAGCCGCAGCAGCTCCTGACGGACGTTTTCCACCTCCGGCACCACCCGCCGCGCCACCGCGAGCAACCTGGTCCCGGCAGCGGTCAGCCGCAGGGGCCGCTGGCCGCGCTCGAAAAGGGCAAGGCCGAGGACATCCTCCAGCGCCGCAATCTGGTGCGACAGCGCCGACTGGGTGAGATGGAGACGGCTGGCGGCGGCGCTGATGCTGCCGGTCTCCGCCACGGTGAGCAGGGTCTTCAGGTGGCGAAGCTCAATCATGCAGGTCGTTCATGATTTCATGAAAAGAATGCGCTTGCTTCATTTTACCACCCGCCCCATGATGCCTGCCTTGGAACGAGGAGCACATCATGACACCAACCATCCGCACCCACATCCTGGGCTACCCACGCATGGGGGCGCAACGGGAACTCAAATTCGCCCTGGAAGCTTTCTGGCGGGGGGAAGCCCGCGCCGATGAACTGGAGGCGGTGGCCCGGGGGCTGCGCGCCACCCACTGGGCCCACCAGATGGAGGCCGGTCTCGATTTCCTCACCGTGGGCGATTTCTCCCTCTACGACCATGTCCTCGACCACATCCAGCTTTTCGGCTGCGAGCCGGCCCGCTTCCGCTTTTCCCCCACGGACACGGCGCTTGCCCGCTATTTCGCCATGGCAAGGGGGAGTCAACAGGCCGGCTGCTGTGGGGCAAACGGGGCGGCACTGGAAATGACCAAGTGGTTCGACACCAATTACCACTACCTGGTCCCGGAGTTTCTGCCGGACACCACTTTCCGCCTCGCCTCGCGACGGCTCTTCGATGAGGTGGCCGAAGCACGCGCCCTCGGGCGGCCGCTGAAAGCCGTGCTGCTGGGTCCGCTGACTTTCCTCTGGCTGGGCAAGGAAAAGGCCGCGGGCTTTTCCCGGCTCGACCTGCTGCCCCGCCTGCTGCCGGTCTATGGCGAAGTGCTGGCACAGCTTTCCGCCCTGGGGGTGAAGTGGGTGCAGATGGACGAGCCGGTGCTGGGCCTGGAACTGCCGGAAGCCTGGCGCAGGGCTTTCGAACCCGCCTATGCGGCGCTCACCGGCAGTGGGGTGAACCTGCTCATCGCGACCTATTTTTCGCCCCTTGCGGAAAATGCGCGCCTGGCCTGTCAGCTCCCCGTGGCGGGGCTGCACCTCGACCTCGTGAGCGCAGGCACCGATCTTGTTCCCGTGCTCGACTGGCTACCGGCGCACAAGGTACTCTCGCTGGGCATCATCGACGGGCGCAATGTCTGGCGCACCGATCTCGATGCAGCAAGCGCGCGCCTGCTGCCGGCGCTGCGACAGAGAGCGGAGGTGTGGCTGGCCCCCTCCTGCTCGCTCCTGCACGTGCCGCTGACGCTCGCCGGCGAAACGGGCCTCGATGGGGAGCTCAAAAGCTGGCTCGCCTTTGCCCGGGAAAAGCTCGACGAGTTGGCGCAACTTGCAAACGCGGCGCGGGGCAAAGCGGTGGACTGGACCGCGATGCGCCGCGCCCTGGAATCCCGCCGCATAAGCCCCCGTGTCCACCGGCCGCAGGTGGCGGAAAGGATCGCCGCCCTCGGGCAGGAGCCGGGTTTCCGCGCCACACCCTATGGCAAGCGGCGCGCCGCCCAGCGGGCCCGCCATCCCCTGCCTGTGCTGCCCACCACCACCATCGGCTCCTTCCCCCAGACACGGGAAATCCGCCAGGCCCGCGCCGCCCTGGCCCGCGGCGAGCTCGATGCCGGCACCTACCGCGGCATGATGGAAAGGGAGATCGCCCGTGCCCTGCGGCTGCAGACAGCACTGGGACTCGATGTGCTGGTGCACGGCGAGCCGGAACGCAACGACATGGTGGAATACTTCGCCGAACATCTGGAAGGCTTCGCCGTCACCCGCAACGGCTGGGTGCAGTCCTATGGTTCCCGCTGTGTCAAGCCCCCCATCCTCTATGGGGACATCCACCGGCCCCACGCCATCACCGTGTCCTGGACACGCCTCGCCCAGGGGCTCACGGACAAGCCGGTGAAGGGCATGCTCACCGGGCCAGTGACGCTGTTCAAGTGGTCCTTCGTGCGCACCGACCTGCCTCTGGCGACGGTCCTGCTGCAGCTTGCCCTGGCCATCCGGGACGAGGTGCGGGATCTGGAAGAGGCCGGCATCGACATCATCCAGATTGACGAGCCGGCGCTGCGGGAGGGGCTGCCCTTGCGGGGTCCGGCGCAGTCCGGCTATCTCCAGGCCGCCGCCCGCGCCTTCCGTCTCGCTGCGGCGCAGACGCGGGACAGCACCCAGATTCACACCCACATGTGTTACGCCGAATTCGGCGACATCCTGCCCACCCTGGTGGAGCTGGATGCGGACGTGCTCACCATCGAGGCCAGCCGCTCGGCCATGGATTCCCTCGCCGGCTTCGCCCGCATCGGTTACCCCAACGAGTTGGGTCCCGGGGTCTTCGACGTCCATTCCCCGCAGGTGCCCAGCACCGCGGCCATGGCGCAGCTCATCGAAGAAGCGGTGGCGGTCTTTCCGGCGCAACGCCTGTGGGTCAACCCCGATTGCGGCCTGAAGACACGGAATTGGGAGGAAGTGGAGGTCGCCCTCGCCAACATGGTGGCGGCGGCCGCCCAGGTGCGCCGGCGGCTTGGCGCCTGAGGCTCAATCTACCACCAGCCGCGCGCCCGCCTCGCGGCGGGGCATGTGGCGGAGTTTTTCCTGCATCGGGCCCATCAGGGGCCGCATGGCGGCAAGCAGGTTGGGGAACAGTCGCGGATGCGCCTTCTCCAGCCCGGCGAGTAACTGTTTCATGTGCATGCGTTCGGTGGGATGCTTGAAACACGCCGGGCAGTTCTCCTGGATCACCGGCAGACCGGCTTGCCTGGCAAAGGCGGCGGTCTGCCGCTCCCGCACATAGACAAAGGGGCGGATGACCCGCAGATCACCGGCGTCGATCACGTAGTGGGCTTGCATGGTACGCAGCTTGCCGCCGAAGAAAGCCGACATGAGGAAGGTCTCCGCCAGATCATCCAGATGCTGGGCCAGCGCCAGCACGTTGTATCCCTCGCGGCGCGCGCAGCCATAGAGAAGCCCGCGGCGCAGCCGGGCGCAGAAGGCGCAGAAGGAATCGCCCTCCATCGAGGTCTTCGCCTGCTCGACAATGGGGAAAGACTCGTAGAAATACGGGATGCCCAGTTGCGGCACGTAGTCCTTGAGGGGGCTCGGGTCGAAGTCCGGCGACTGGGGGTCCACCGTGGCGGCGGCCAGATGGAAACGCACTGGCGCCTTCCGTTGCAGATGGAGCAGCACGTGGAGCAGCGACAGACTGTCCTTGCCGCCGGACACCGCGACCAGAACGCGGTCACCGTCGCGAATCATGTCATAGTCGCCGATGGCACGCCCGGCGCGTACCACCAGGCTGCGTGGCGGGATCACGGTTTCCGTCACAGGCTGGCACTCCGTCCGCCGTCCACGGTCAGCATGTGACCAGTGGTGTAGGTGGCATCGAAAATCAGGAAACGCACCGCCCGCGCGATGTCTTCCGGCGTGCCCTCCCGCTTGAGCAGGGTATGGGCGATGATGCGGCGGCGCTCGGTCTCATCGAAGGTGGGGTCGTCCTCCGGCCACAAGATCGGCCCCGGGCCGATGGCATTCACCCGCACATAGGGTCCCAGCTCATGGGCCAGGGACTTGGTGAGGGCGAGCAGCCCGGCCTTGGCGATGCTGTACACGACGTAGGACTTCATGGGCCGCTCGGCATGGATGTCGGCGATGTTGACGATGGCGCCCCGGGCATGGCGCAGGGCATCCGCCGCCGCCTGGGCGAGGAACAGGGGCGCCTTGAGGTTGGTGCCCATGAGATCCGTCCAGTTCTCCTCGGTGATGGAACCCACCTCGGTGGGATAGAAACTCGACGCATTGTTGATGAGCACGTCTAACCGGCCGAATTTCGCCAGCGTATCCTTGACCAGGCGGGGCAACCCGGCGCAATCCAGGAGGTCTGCCTGTGTAAGCCCCACACTGTCGGGACGGCGCCCGTTGAGTTCCGCGGCCAGCGCCTCCGCCTCGCCGCGCGAGGAACGGTAATGGATCATCAGCCGGCAGCCGGCGGCATGGAGCATGCGGCAGATCGCCGCGCCAACGCGTTTGGCCCCGCCGGTGATGAGGACGACTTTGTCGCTTTCCGAGTTGGGCATCGCTTTAGAGTCAGAAAACGCAGCGGCTTGCCGCCGAAGCCGCCACGGTAGAATGGCCGGTCTGGCCGTCAAGGGAAATCTACCACATGCCTGCCCTGCCCGCTCCCTCGCCCGAGGCCGCGCAGCACAGTCGGCGCCTTACGCAGCTCATCCGTGAGGAAATCCGCAAAAGCGGCTGGCTTTCCTTCGCCCGCTACATGGAGCTTGCCCTCTACGCGCCTGGGCTGGGTTACTACGCGGCGGGGGCGGCCAAATTCGGTCCCGGGGGCGATTTCGTCACCGCACCGGAAATCAGCCCCCTTTTTGGCAGGAGTCTCGCCCACTGCCTTGCCGACGTGCTCGCCGAGACCGGCGGCGACATCCTGGAGCTGGGCGCAGGCAGCGGCCGTCTGGCGGAGGATGTGCTGCAGGAGCTGGCCAGGCTTGACTGTCTGCCGCGGCGCTATCTCATCCTGGAGCCTTCAGCCGAGCTCGCTGCCCGCCAGAAGCAGCGGCTCGCCGCCCTGCCCGCCACCCTCGCCGGGCGCGTGCAATGGCTTGAGGAACTGCCCGAGAAGACAAGCGGCGTGGTCTTCGGCAACGAAGTGCTGGATGCGCTGCCGGTCCATCTGCTGCTGCGCCGCGACGGTATCTGGCTGGAAAGGGGGGTGACGGTGGCCGGCGACGCCTTCGTCTGGAAGGATCGCCCCTGTGGGTCGCCCGCCCTCATCGCGCAGGCGGCCGCCCTCGACCTTCCGGAAAACTATCTGGTGGAGCTGCACCCCGCCGCCGTTGCGCTGGTGGCAAGCCTCGCCCGACGCCTTGCCGCCGGCATGCTCCTTTTCATCGACTATGGCTTTGGACGTGCCGAGTATTACCACCCGGAGCGGCGCACAGGTACCCTCCTCTGTCATTACCGCCACCATGTCCATGACGATCCGTTTTTCTGGCCGGGGCTTGCCGACATCACCGCCCATGTGGAATTCACCGCCATCGCAGAAGCCGCCCTGGGCGAGGGGCTGGAACTTTTGGGCTACACCAGCCAGGCCGCCTTCCTGCTTGGCTGCGGCATCACCGAGCGGCTTGCGGAAACCCCGGTCGTGGATGCCCGCTATCTTCGCCTTGCGGCGGAGGTGCAAACCCTCCTGTCACCGGCGGAGATGGGCGAGCTCGTCAAGGTGATCGGCTTTGCCCGCAATCTCCACCGCCTGCCCACCGGCTTCGGCCTGCGCGATGCGCGACACCGTCTCTAAGCTTGCGCCAGCCGCAGCAAGCCGGAAAAGACCCCCAGCGCCGTCCCCGGCAGTCCCTGCCCTTCCTCCTCCCGGTACACCCCATAGGCCGGCAATGCCAGGCGCGGCGCCTGGCGCAGCACATGGAAACGGCCGGCCTCCACAAAGGGCTGCGCCATGCGCCAGGGCAGGTAACAGGAGCCGCCTTCGGCGAGCAGCAGTTGCACGGCAAGCCAGCCCACATTGACCACCCGCGGCGGCGGTTCGAGGCCGGGGAAAGCCGCCGCTTCCTGCTGATCGAAACCGGGTCCCCAGCGCACGTGGATGTACTCCCGCCCTGGCCGCCGGCGGGGGCGGTCGGAGACGAGGACCAGGGTCTCGTCGAAGAGATGACGCACCACCAGCCCCGGCGTATGGGTAGGGGAATACATGAAGGCGAGGTCCAGGCTGCCTTCGGTGAGCCGGCCCTGCAGATCCGCCTCGAAGCCGATCTCCGCCTCCACGGCGACATCCGGGTGCAGGCGGCGCAGGCGGGCAAGCCATGCGGGCAATAGCCCCTCCCACAGGGCAATGCGCGCCCCCACCCGCAGCGTGCTGCGATAGCGGGAAGGCAGCCCCACCTCGCGCCAGGCCTGTTCCGCCACGCGCACCAGACGTTGGGCGTGGGGCAGGAACCGGCGGCCGGCAAGGGTGAGACTGGCACCGGCGCGGTTGCGTTGAAAAAGACGCACCCCCAGCGCCTCTTCCAGGGCGCGGATGCGGGCGCTCACGGTGGACTGGGTGAGATTGAGCTGATGCGCCGCCTCGAGAAAACTGCCGCGGGCGACGATAGCAAGGAAAGTCCTCGCCTGTTCCACGTCGAGGGGCAGCCGTTTCGCCGGGTGCATGGGGTTATTATCGCTTTTTTCGATAGCAAGCCGCAAAGAATATCGCTTGATTATATGCATCGTCGCCCGTATGTTGCCAGACGGGTTTTTACGGCTGCGGAGGTACAGGATGAAAAGCGTTGAGGCCCATGCCCTGGCCCTGCCACGGGACGCGGAGGGCTATCTGATCAATCCCGAGGACTGGAACGAGGACGTGGCGCGGGAGCTTGCCCGCGAGGAGGGTATCGTGCTCACCGATGACCACTGGGAGGTACTCCACTTCATGCGCAGGTATTGGAACGAACACCAGCTCGCGCCCGATGTCCGCCATGTGCAGGATTTCCTTGCGCAGCGCGGCATGGACCGCAAGGCGGCCAAGGAACACCTCTACCGCCTCTTCCCCTATGGCTATGTGAAGCAGGCGTGCAAACTTGCCGGGATGATCAAACCCCGCGCCTGGAGCACCGGCTGAACTGGCGCCGGCCGTTCACTCATCGCACACCCATTCCATTTCCGGCTGCCTGGGTTTCGCCTTCGGCCGCGCCTTGGGCTTAACGGGCGCGCGGGCCGGCTTGCCGGCCGTGCTGGCCGCTTTGGCCGCCGTCCCCTGGCTCGCTTTGCGCGGCGCGCTTGAATGGGCCGGCTTGACCGCGGCCGGCGCAGGCTGGGCCGCCTTGACCTTGGGCCGCCAATAGCAGCGTTTCGGCGGGGCCTCGGGTGTGCTTTGCGCAGGCCGGCAGTTTGCGATGCCGGGCGGACATTCCACCGGCTCCACGCCCGCCGCCTGGGGATTTAGGATGGCCGCGGCCACACCCCCCGCGAGCGCCCCCGCCAGCGGGCCGGCGCCGCCCGCCCCACCGCCCGTATCGGGGGCAGGGGAAGCCGATGAGGCGCCGCCAGCAGGCGTCCCCTCCGCCGGTGCGCCCTCCCCACAAGCCGTCGGCAGGGGCACCTGCACCGTGACGGGTGGCGCCTGAAGCGCCACGGGCGCCGTGATGCCGAGGGTGTTGGTGATCGGGCCCTGGCCGCAGGTGTGCGTGCTGCGGAAACAGAATTCCAGGGGCGAGGCGCGGTAGTGGGCGCGCAGCTCCGGCGTCACACTGGCACCGGGTACCAGGGCATACTCCACCTCCACGCGCAGCGGCTGGCCGTTGGTCTGGGGATCGATGGCGGCAAGGGGGGCGATGAGGCTGCCATTGGCCAGTGCATCGAAGGTCAGGATCACATTGCCGGCCGCATCCTTGACGCGCAGGATGAGTTTGCTGAACTGGGCGAGCGCAGCGTTGGCAATTTCCAGCTGCGTCCAGGCGAAGGGCCGCGGCCCGGAGCAATAACGCCAGGGCAGGAACACCTGTTCGTACACCCCCTCGGGACCGCCGCAGCGCTGCGCCTTGCCGTTGGCAAGGGGCTTGCGCGGATCGAAATTCCAGGTGGCGGAGGCATTGTCGCCCAGCACCCAGATGCAGCCCTGATCATCCACGTTGACCGCGTAATTCTTGGGCATGGCGGTCCACGCCAGGAAGGACGGGACCGGCGTGCAGGCCGCCTGTGTCGCCCAGTCCCAGCACTTCACCGACTGATCGCCCATGTGGTAGTCGGGAAAATAGGTACGCCCACCCACCGTCACCTCGGAGCCGAAACCCTCGTTGGAGGAGAAAGCCGGCATCACCACCGGCGGCGTGCTCGGCGCCCCGGTGGCCGCATCGACACAGCTTTGGTTCATGCCCATAAGGCGGGTGCAGACATGGCGGGCAACCCCCGCCGCATCGTAGTAGAGAAAAGTCGTCGTGCGCACCGCAGTGACGTTGCGCGGCACCACGGCGAAGCCGGCGCAGGGACCCTGCGTCGTGGCATCGAAACAAAACGTGCGCAGGGTCTTCCCCACCGCCGACCAACCACTCTGGGGATTGCTGTCCGTGGTGAGGTAGAGGCGCCCGCCGATCACCTCCCCGAACACCGCTGGTCCCCAGTAGTTGAAGGGCCCCGGCAGGGGGAAGGCGGCCGCAGGCAGGATAAAGCCCGTGGCGTAGGAAGACAGGCCCGGGCAAAAGACGGAGGGATTGCCGGCGTCCAGACAATAGAGCCTGCGGTCACCGCCAAGGAGGTAGAGGCGATTGCCAATCCGCCAAGGCCCCTTCACATAGGCTTCGCCGCTGTAGCTGGGCGCTAGCGTGCCCAGACGATAGAAACCGCATTCCTGATCCAGGTTGAGGTCATAGCAGCCAAGCCCGTATTCCCAGACACCGCCCGCGCCGCGCGCCGTCACCGCGTAAAACAGGAGACCACCCTGCAGGTCATACTCCTCGGGATAGAAGTTCACCGCCGAAGGCTGGCCGCTGCCATCGCCCTTTGGCAACTTCTTGGGGAACCCCGCACAGGGCATGCCGGTCGTGGTGTCCACACAACCGAAGGGCTTAGCGGTGTTCACATCGTTGGGCGGGAGCGCGCCGCCGATGTGGTGGTTGATGAAATAGATGCGCAGCACCCCCGCGCGCCGATAGGGGATGGGCATGAAGCCGTCACCGGAGCCGGCACCGGGGTTGAAGGAAGCGGGTGCCGCCGTGGGCAGGGTGGCGCTCATGTAACCGGAAAGGGGCGGCGCGTTGCCCGTCCATTTCACCCAGTTGTCCACCGGAGGATTGGCATTGGTGGTCCCCACCCACCCCGCGGGCTGCTGCAGGGAGCCCGGCAGAATCGTGGCGATCGGCCCGTCCACCAGGGTCACGCCGTTTTGCACGGCATTGGTATTGTTGGCGTACTGCACCACCCAGTCGATGGTGTAACCCCCGCCGGAAACGGGGCTCACCTGCACCGCCTGCTTGGCAAGGGGCGGCGTTTCCTCCGCCGTCTCGCTTTTCTTCACCGCATCGCGGATGGCCCCGAAGAGACTGCCCAGATCAATGGAAAGACCAAAGCCGCCGCGGGGTGCCGACGGCCTGGGGCTCCCTTCCTGCGGCACCACCTCTGCCAAAGCGGTCGCCGCGAAACACCCCAGCAAAAGCAGACCCAGCCGCACCGCGCGCGGCATTCTTGTTCTGTTCATTTCTGCGCCCCCTCACTGAAAGCCGTCCGCCCCCGTCCCGGTGCGCGGGGGTGGCGCTGGCGCCATTTTATACACGAAGTTGAGGCGCAGGCTGTCCCGGCGATAAAGCCCGCGGCGAAACCGCGGGCAACCCCTCATTGCGGAGACGGTTTGTGCGTCCCGGCCGCGCCTCAACGCGCAAGATCGGCGAGGAGGCTTGCCAGATCGTCGGCGTGCTCCTCCTCCATGGCGAGGATCCCCTCCAGCATGCGGCGGGTGGTGGGGTCCTTGTCACCGATGTAGCGGATCATCTCGCCATAGCTGTCGATGGCGATGCGCTCGGCAACGAGGTCCTCGCGGATCATGTCGATCAGGTCCCGGCCTTCCACATACTCGGCGTGGCTGCGGGAGGACAGGCCGTCGGGGTTGAAGTTGGGTTCCCCCTTCAGTTGCACGATGCGCGCGGCGATCTGGTCGGCATGCATCTGCTCCTCGTTGGCGTGCTGTAGGAATTCCTGCGCCACCGCATCGGCGTTGATGCCACTCGCCATGAAGTAGTGGCGTTTGTAGCGCAGGATGCACACGAGCTCCGTGGCCAGCGCTTCGTTGAGGAGCTTGATCACCGTTTCCCGGTCGGCCTTGTAGCCGGGGGTGACGGCGCCATCCTCGATGTGTTTGCGCGCACGCTCGCGCAACAGCTTGATGTCGGTGAGAAAGGCGCTCTCTGCCTTGGCGCCCGATTTGTCTGCTTTCCGCTTCATGGCTTCCTCCGTCAGGTGGGATGAAAAAACTTTTCCGTCACCGCCTCACCCCAGGGTGGTATCCAACACCATCATCAGCGCAAACCCCGCCATCAGCCCCAGGGTGGCAGGGGTCTGGTGCCCGTTGCGGTGGGTCTCCGGGATCACCTCGTGGGAGACGACGAAAATCATGGCGCCGGCCGCAAGCCCCAAACCGACCGGATAGGCGGCGGCCAGCCCGCCGGCAAGGCCCAACCCGAGCAGGGCTCCCACCGGCTCCATCAGACCACTGGCCACGGCCACCGCCACCGCACGCCCCGGCGGGAGGGCAGCCGCCTTGAGGGCCATGGCCACCGCCAGCCCTTCGGGAATGTCCTGCACGGCGATGGCCGTGGTCAACGGCAGCCCCACCGACCAATCGCCGCGGGAGAAGGCCACACCAATGGCCATGCCTTCCGGCAGGTTGTGCAGGGCGATGGCGAAGACGAACAGCCACACCCGCGACAGTCGCTCACCCCCCGCTCCGTGCACGCCGAGATGGGCGTGTTCGTGGGGCATGAAATCGTCGAGCCCCACCATGAGCGCCGTGCCGAAAATCAGCCCCAGCACCACCAGGCCGGCGCCGGCGAGGGGTTGGCCGGTGAGGGCGGCACCCGCCGCAAGTCCTGGCAGGATGAGGGAAAAGGCGCTGGCGGCCAGCATCATACCCGCCGCGAAGCCCAGCAGAATGTCTTCGACGCGGGAGGCAAGCCGCGTGAGGAAAAATGCCGGCAGGGCACCCAGGGCGGTGGCGAGGAAACCGGCCGCCCCGCCCAGCAGGGCGAGCCGGAGCGCCCCTTCAGCCTCCCCTGCAAAGAGGCGCTTGAGACTCACCACAAAAAGCAGCAGGACGGCGCCGGCACCGGCGATAAGCGCCGCCGCCGCATGGGGATGCGCCCGGGCTTGCGCGCGCCAGACACTGCGCCAGGCCGGGGCTTGGGAGTGGGGGGCAAGTTCCATGGCAACGTCGCCTCGCAAAACATTCCCCCGGGCAGATCAGCCGCCGGGACAGCCCGCCGCCGGGGCACACCAGTAACGGTGGGGATAGTCGCGCGCGGGATCCTGCACCGGCAACAACCGACACCCCGCGGCGGCGAAAAAGGGCGCTGCCTCTGCCTGGGCCTTCACCAGCACACCATCGAAACCCGCCTCCCCCGCGGCAGCACAGGCCCTGTATAGCAGCAGCCGCCCCAGGCCACGCCCCTGCCAGGCCGGGTCCACATAGAGCCCATGCAGCAACAGACCGCGTTGCCCCGACGGCAAATCCTGCGCCGCCGCGGGCTCCCAGGCGGCGACCGCCACCACTTCGCCCGCGCGCTCGGCCACGGTGAGCTCGAGGGCGGTGAGATCCGTTTCACGATAGCAATAAAGGGGCACCGCCAGACGCTTGACCCGCGGCGGCAGCCGCCAGGTGCCGATGGCCCGTTGGATCACGCCGTTGACGGCTGGTAGGTCGCCGGCCCTGGCCGGCCGCAGTGTGGCCATCAACGGCCTGTCCTTTGCAAATGTTCCAGCGCCCATCGGTCCTTGCCTCCACGCGGGTTCTCTTCGATCCGTATCCTGCCGCCCTGCACCCATATCTCTATTATGGTCACCGCCGCCTCGGGGTGTGATCGATTGTTCCCATGGTCTTCATCGATAGGCTCGATCGGCCGCCTGGCACAACGTTTGCATAGATTGCCCTTGTCCGCACACCGCCATGGAATCCCCCATCACCGTTCTGCTCCTGCGCGGCCACGACCGTTACTGGGAGGAGGCCCGTTCCTGCCTGGCCGCCATTGGCTGCCGGGTGGAGGTGTTTGACGGCCCCCTCTTCCGTCTGGAAGCCACCATTTCCGCGCTGCAACCGGATGTGATCATGGTGGCGGCGGATGCCATGGAAAGGGACACCCTGGAGAGCATCTGCCTCTTCGGCACGGCGCTGCCCCGCCCCATGGTGGTGTTCACGGAAGACCCGGACGTGGGCAAACTGCGCCGCGCGGTGCGCGCCGGCGTGGCCGCCTATGTGGTCGCGGGCCTTGCCCCCGAGCGGCTGTTGCCCATCCTGGAAGCGGCGCGCGTGCGCCACGAATCCCTGCGCAACCTGCATGCGGAACTCGAGGCGACAAAGCAACGACTCGCCGGGCGGGAGGCGGTGGATGCGGCCAAACGTCTGCTGATGCAGGAGGGGTTGAGCGAGAGTGAAGCCCATGCCCGCCTGCGCCGGCTGGCCATGGATGCAGGCATCACCAAAGCGGAGGCGGCACGGCGCCTTCTGCAACGGAGCCGCCGCACTTGAGGCGCACCAGGCCGGTGCGATGTTTGCGCCGTTTGCACCTTGGGCGGGCACGGCCTGCGGCGCAATGCCTTGAGGGATGCAGTTTTGCGCTCAAGGCGCCCTGGCACGTGGATTGCTTGACGTGAAAGCGAGCCGGTGCAATGGCGTGCCGGCTCGAAGATCGGAACGTTTTTCAGGGACAACGGCGTCCACCCCGCGAAGGGGGACGCCGTTTTGTTTTGGAGCACACCCATGGAGTCGTCAAACCGCACAAGCCCACGCCCAAGGCGCAGCGGAAGGCACACCGCACCCCGTGACCCGCACCGCCGGCGCTTCCTCAAAAACACAGGCTTGTCTGCCGCCGCCACCCTGATGGGGCTGGTACCGCCCGCAGTGCGCCATGCGGCCTGGGCGGCGGGATCGGATGCGCCGGAATTGCGCGAGGTCAAGGTGGGCTTCATTCCCTTGACCGACTGTGCCAGCGTGGTCATCGCCTCCGTCAAAGGTTTCGACGCGAAATACGGCATCCGCATCGTCCCCAGCAAGGAAGCCTCCTGGGCGGCGGTCCGCGACAAGCTAATCAATGGCGAGCTTTCCGCCGCGCACGTCCTCTATGGCCTGGTCTATGGCGTGCACCTCGGCATCGGCGGGCCGAAGAAGGACATGGCCGTGCTCATGACCCTCAACCGCAACGGTCAGGCCATCACCCTTTCCCGGCAATTGCAAGGCCAGGGGGTCACCGACGGCGCCAGACTCGCCAGATTGGTGCGGACGAAAAACCGGGAGTACACCTTCGCCCAGACCTTCCCCACCGGCACCCATGCCATGTGGCTGTATTACTGGCTGGCCGCCCATGGCGTGCATCCCTTCAGCGACGTCAAGGTGATCACCGTGCCGCCGCCGCAGATGATCGCCAACATGCGGGTGGGCAATATGGATGGCTACTGCGTGGGCGAGCCCTGGAATGCGCGCGCCATCCACGATGGGGTGGGCTTCACCGCCGCGACCAGCCAGGACATCTGGCCGGAGCATCCGGAGAAGGTGTTGGGCACCACCGCCGAGTTCGTCGAAAAATACCCGAACACCGCCCGCGCCCTGGTCAGCGCTGTGCTGGAGGCGTCCCGCTACATCGACACCCCGGCCAACCGCCGGGAAGTGGCGCAGATCATCGCCGCCAAGTCGTTCGTCAACACCGATGTTGCTTCCATCGAAGGCCGCATGCTGGGCCAGTACGACAACGGCATCGGGCGCAAGTGGCAGGACCCCCATTTCATGAAGTTCTACGACGAGGGGGCGGTCAATTTCCCCTATCTGTCGGACGGCATGTGGTTCCTCACCCAGCACAAACGCTGGGGCCTCATCAAGGCGCACCCGGATTACCTCGCCACCGCGCGGGCCATCAACCGCATCGACCTCTACCGCGATGCCGCCACCGCCACCCGCACGGCGCTACCGAAGGAGCCGCTGCGCACCTCCCGGCTCATCGACGGCGTGGTCTGGGATGGCAGAAATCCCCAGGCCTATGCCGACAGCTTTTCCATCAAGGTCTGAACGTGGAGCCCGCCATGATGCCTTATCCCACAGCAAAACCCTTTGACCGCCCGGCCCCGGTCCTGCCGCTGCCACCACAGCGCCGTGGCCATGCCTTGCGCCAGGCGGCCGGCCACCTGCGCCGTCTTCTCATCCCCCTTGCCGCGCCGATGCTGGGCCTTGCCCTGTTCGTCGGCCTGTGGGCAGCCATCGCCGCCGACGGCCGCATTCCGGGACC
Organism: Burkholderiales bacterium; assembly: GCA_023511995.1. Lineage (NCBI taxonomy): Bacteria > Pseudomonadati > Pseudomonadota > Betaproteobacteria > Burkholderiales > Burkholderiales bacterium. Next base: position 66,034 of record JAIMAL010000001.1, on the reverse strand, counting down.
GCTGGCCACCTGGGAGGCGGCGCGGCAGCTCTTCGCCGATCCCTTCTATGACCGCGGTCCCAACGACCAGGGCATCGGCTGGAACCTCCTCTCCTCGCTTTCCCGCGTTGGCATCGGCTTCGGCCTGGCGGCGGCGGTGGGCATTCCCCTTGGCTTTCTCATTGGCCGTTTTGCCTTCTTCGCCGGCATGGCGGCACCCATCATCGCCCTGCTGCGCCCGGTATCGCCCCTGGCGTGGCTGCCCATCGGGCTGCTGGTATTCAAGGCGGCGCATCCGGCCGCCATCTGGGTGATCTTCATCTCCAGCATCTGGCCCATGATCCTCAACACCGCAGTCGGCGTCCGCCAGGTGCCCCAGGATTACCTGAACGTCGCGCGGGTGCTCGGCTTCTCCGAACTGCAGACGATCACCCGCATTCTTCTGCCGGCCATGCTCCCCGCCATCCTCACCGGCGTGCGGCTGGCAGTGGGTGTGGCATGGCTGGTGATCGTCGCCGCCGAAATGCTGACCGGGGGCGTGGGCATCGGCTTCTGGGTGTGGGACGAGTGGAACAACCTCAACGTGGAACACATCCTGATCGCCATCTTCGTCGTGGGCATCGTGGGCTTGGCGCTGGAGCAGCTCATCCTCCTCGTCGCCCGTCGTTTCAGCCCCGGCCAATGAGGAGACCCGCCATGGAAAAACACGTCGTGCTCGACCACGTCTCGGTCACCTTCGATACACCCCGCGGGCGTTTCGTTGCCCTGCAGGACATCACGCTCGCCATCGGCCGCGGCGAATTCCTGAGCCTCATCGGCCATTCCGGCTGCGGCAAATCCACCCTGCTCAATGTGATCGCCGGTCTGGTCATGCCCACTAGCGGCGCCGCCCTCTGCAGCGGTCGCGAGATTCCCGGCCCCGGTCCCGACCGCGCGGTGGTGTTCCAGAACCATTCCCTGCTGCCCTGGCTCACCGTCTTCGGCAACGTGTACCTGGCGGTACACAAGGTGTTCGGCGCCCGGGAGACGAAGGCAAAGCTGCGTCAGCGCACCGACGCTGCCATCGCCCTGGTGGGGCTTGCCCATGCGCGGGAGCGCTATCCCCACGAAATCTCGGGCGGCATGAAACAACGGGTGGGCATTGCCCGTGCGTTGGCCATGGAACCGGCGGTGCTGCTCCTCGACGAGCCCTTCGGCGCCCTCGATGCCCTGACCCGTGCCGCCCTCCAGGACGAGCTGATGCGCATCGTTGCCGACCGCCAGGTCACCGTGGTGATGGTGACCCACGACGTGGACGAGGCGGTGCTGCTTTCCGACCGCATCGTCATGCTCACCAACGGGCCGGCCGCCACCATCGGCGAAATTCTGACCGTGGATTTGCCGCGTCCGCGCTCCCGCCTTGCCCTGGCCGACGATTCCCGTTACCACCTGCTGCGCCGCCGGGTGCTGGAATTCCTCCACCAGCGCCAGTTGCGGCCGGCCGCCTGAGGAGCACACCATGGACATGCACCCTCCCTCCCGCATCCGTCTGGTGGTGGTCGGCAATGGCATGGCCGCCACCCGCCTTCTGGAAGAACTCCTGCGCCTTGCGCCCGACCGTTTTGCCATCACCGTTTTCGGTGCCGAGCCCCACCCGGGTTACAACCGCATCCTGCTGTCGCCGGTGCTGGCCGGTGAACAGGCCCCGGAGGAGATCATCACCCATCCCGCCGACTGGTACGCAAGCCACGGCATCACCCTGCGTCAGGGCGTGCGGGTCACCCGTATCGACCGCTGGCGGCGCGAGGTGCACGCCGACGATGGCTCGGTGGTGGGTTACGACCGCTTGGTGCTGGCCACCGGTTCGCGTCCCATCATCCTGCCGCTACCGGGTGCGCAGGCGGCGGGTGTGGTCGCCTTCCGTGACTTCGCCGACGTTGAGGCCATGCTTGCCCGCGCCCGTGCCGGGGCGCCGGCAGTGGTGATCGGCGGTGGCCTGTTGGGGCTGGAAGCCGCCAATGGTCTGGCGGCGCGCGGCATGCGGGTGACGGTGGTGCACCTGGCGCCGTGGCTGATGGAAAAACAACTGGACGAACCGGCGGCCGGGCTGCTCGCCCGGCACCTTGCGGGACGTGGGATCACCTTCCGCCTGGCCAGCCAGACAGAGGCCATCGAAACGGAGAATGGGGAAGTGCGCGGTGTGCGTCTGGCCAACGGCGAGGTGTTGCCCGCCACGCTGGTGGTGATGGCGGTGGGTATCCGCCCGGATACCGAACTTGCCCAGGCGGCCGGCCTCATGGTGGAGCGGGGCGTGCGCGTGCACGACACCATGCAGACGCTCACCGATCCGCGCATCTACGCCGTGGGGGAGTGTGTGAACCACCGCGGCGTGACCTATGGCCTGGTGGCCCCCCTCTTCGAGCAGGCCAAGGTGTGCGCCAATCACCTGGCGGAGTGGGGCATCGCCCGCTATGGCGGCTCGGCTGTCGCCACCCGCCTGAAAGTGACGGGCATCGATCTTTTCTCCGCAGGCCGCTTTCTGCCGGAAGCCGGCGATGAGACCCTGCTCTTCGAAGATGCCGGTCGTGGCGTTTACAAAAAGCTGGTGGTGCGCGACAACCGGCTGGTGGGCGCCTGCCTGTATGGCGACACCGTGGATGGCGCGTGGTATTTCGACCTATTGCGCGAGGGCACGGACATCGGAGCGCTGAGAGAGAGCCTGCTCTTCGGCCGCCCCCACGTGGGTGATGCCGGCACCGATCCCAAGGCGCGGGTCGCCGCGCTGCCCGACGGCGCGGAAATCTGCGGCTGCAATGGGGTGTGCAAGGGCGAGATCGTGCGCGCCATCCGCGACAAACAGCTCTACACCCTGGAAGAGGTGCGCGCCCACACCAAGGCCTCCGCTTCCTGCGGTTCGTGCACTGGTTTGGTGGAGGCCCTGCTCGCCCACACCCTGGGTGGCGAGTACGCGGCCAAACCCTCGGCCAAGCCCCTCTGCCCCTGCACGGAGGTGAGCCACGACGAGGTGCGGCGCGCCATCGTCGAGCAGGGTCTGAAATCCATCCCGGCGGTGATGCGCGCTCTGGGTTGGAAGACCGAGGACGGCTGCGCCAAATGCCGGCCGGCCCTCAACTACTACCTGCTCGCGGCGTGGCCGGGGGAATATCGGGACGATCCCCAGTCACGCTTCATCAACGAGCGCGCCCACGGCAATATCCAGAAGGATGGCACTTTCTCGGTGGTGCCGCGCCTGTGGGGTGGTCTGGTTACCCCACAGGAACTGCGCGCCATCGCCGACGTGGCGGAAAAGTACCGCGTGCCGGAGATGAAAATCACCGGCGGACAACGCATCGACCTCTTCGGCATCCGCAAGGAGGATTTGCCTGCTGTCTGGCGCGATCTCGCCGCTGCCGGCTTCGTCTCCGGTCATGCGTACGGCAAGGCGCTGCGCACCGTGAAAACCTGTGTCGGCAGCCAGTGGTGCCGCTTCGGCACCCAGGATTCCACCGGGCTAGGGGTTAAGCTGGAAAAACTCACCTGGGGTTCGTGGATGCCCCACAAGTTCAAGATGGCGGTGTCCGGCTGTCCCCGCAACTGCGCCGAAGCGACCATCAAGGACTTCGGCGTGGTGTGTGTGGAATCCGGCTATGAACTCCACGTGGGGGGCAACGGCGGCATCAAGGTCCGCATCACCGATCTCCTCACCAAGGTGGCCACCGAGGCCGAGGTGCTGGAACACTGCGCGGCTTTCATCCAGCTCTACCGCGAGGAAGCCCGCTACCTGGAACGCACCGCACCCTGGGTGGAACGCGTGGGCCTCAACTACATCCAGGAACGGGTGGTGCACGATGGGGCATCACGCCGGGCGCTTGCCGAGCGCTTCCAGGCCTCCCAGCAGCATGCGCAGCGCGACCCCTGGGCCGAACGGGCGCAAGGCCGGGAGGCCCATGAATTTCAACCTCTCGCCCACATGGAGTGAATCATGGAGGAACAGTGGATCGTCATCGGCCGTCTGAGCGACATCCCGCCGCGGGGCGCGCGGGTGGTCAGGCGTGCGGAAGGAAACATCGCCATTTTCCGCACCGCAGGGGATGAAGTATTCGCCCTGGACGACCGCTGCCCCCATCGGGGAGGCCCCCTCTCCCAAGGCATCGTGCATGGCACCAGCGTCACCTGCCCTCTGCACGATTGGCGCATCGATCTCATCAGTGGCCGCGCCATCGCCCCGGATGAGGGTTGTGTGGCGCGCTACCCCGTGCGCATCCGGGACGGGATGGTGGAACTCTGTGTCACGGCGTCGGCTTTGGCCCCCGAGGCAGCATGAAAGACGGAATCGCCACCACCTGCCCCTATTGCGGGGTGGGCTGCGGCCTCCTCGTGCGCCGCGTGGGCGAAAGGGTTGAGATCACGGGCGACCCCGACCATCCGGCCAACCGCGGTCGCCTGTGCGCCAAGGGCGCCTCCCTTGCCGAAACCCTCGGCCCGGAGGGCCGTCTCCTTTACCCGGAAATCCGCGGCGAGCGCGTGGACTGGGATAAGGCGCTTTCGACGGTGGCCCGGCAGTTTGCCGAGGTGGTGGATCGCCACGGACCGGAAGCCATCGCCTTCTACGTTTCCGGGCAGCTCCTCACCGAGGATTACTACGTGGCCAACAAGCTGATGAAAGGCTTCATCGGCAGCGCCAACATCGACACCAATTCGAGGCTTTGCATGTCCTCCCCCGCTGCGGCGCAGCAGTTCGCCTTCGGCGAGGACCTGGTGCCGGGATGCTACGAGGATCTGGAACAGGCCGACCTCCTGCTGCTGGTGGGCTGGAATGCGGCTTTCACCCATCCCGTGCTCTACCGACGCATGGCGGAAGCCAAGGAAAAGAACCCGGGCAAACGCGTGGTGGTGATCGATCCCCGGCGCACCGCCACCTGTGAGCTCGCCGATTTGCATCTGCAGCTTTCGCCGGGGAGCGATATCTGGCTGTTCAACGGCCTCCTGGAGTATCTCAAGCGGGAGGGGCGTCTCGACTGGACTTTCCTCGAAAACCACGTGCGTGGTTTCGGCGCCACCCTCGATGCCGTGAGCGGCCTGTCCATCCCCGAAGTGGCACGCCGCTGTGATCTGCGGGAGGCGGATGTCGCCGCCTTCTTCCGTCTCTTCGCCACCACGCCGCGAACCGTCACCGTTTTCTCCCAGGGCATCAACCAGCAGGTGACCGGCGTGGACAATTGCCTTGCCATCCTGAACGTGCACCTTGCCACCGGACGCATTGGCAAACCGGGCGCCTGTCCTTTCTCCATTACCGGGCAGCCCAATGCCATGGGCGGCCGCGAGGTGGGGGGACTGGCCACCCAGCTTGCCGCACACCGGGATTTTTCCGCCGCCAACCGACAGCAGGTGCAGGCCTTCTGGCAGGCGCCCCGCATCGCCGCCAGGCCCGGGCTCAAGGCCGTGGATTTGTTCGAGGCCGTGCATGCGGGGAAAATCAAAGCGCTGTGGATCATGGCCACCAATCCGGCGGTGAGCCTGCCCGAAGCGGAACGGGTGCGCTCGGCGCTTGCCCGTTGTGAGTTTGTGGTGGTATCGGACGTGGTGGCCGACAATGACACCCTGCGCCTGGCCCACGTCAGGCTGCCTGCCGCGGCCTGGGGAGAAAAGGACGGCACCGTCACCAACTCCGAACGGCGCATCTCCCGCCAGCGCGCTTTCCTGCCGCTGCCCGGCCAGGCGCGCCCCGATTGGTGGATCATCAGCCAGGTGGCCGCCCGCATGGGTTTTGGCCAAGCCTTCGCCTACCCCGGCCCCCACACCATTTTCCGCGAACACGCGGCGCTCACCGCGCTTTCCCCTGCCGGTCCCCGGCTGCGCCTTGACCCCTCGATCGCCGCCTCGCGGGAAGCCTATGATCTCGCCGGCCCCCACCAGTGGCCCGCTGGTGCGGCGCGCCTGTTCGGTGACGGCCGTTTCGCCACCGACGATGGCCGGGCGCGGATGAAGCCGGTGGCGCCAGCGCCAGCCGGGGAGGCCGCGGGACTCTGCCTCAACACCGGTCGCGTGCGCGACCAGTGGCACACCATGACTCGCACCGGCCGCGTGGCCCGGCTTTTTGCCCATACCCCCGAACCCGTCGTCAGCGTGCATCCACGCGATGCGGCACGCGCAGGGCTGAAGGAGGGGGCTTGGGCGTGGGTGGCCAACCGCCTGGGCCGTATCGCCGCCCGGGTGCAGATCAGCGCCGGCCAGCGGCCGGGCGAGATCTTCGTGCCCATGCACTGGAACGATCTCTTCGCCGCTGCCGGACGCGTCGGCGCCATCATTCCCGCCTGCTGCGACCCCACCTCCGGTCAACCCGCTTTCAAGGCAGCCCGGGTGGAGCTCGACCCGATTACCCCCGCCTGGCAGGCGCTGCTGCTGACGCGCCACCCCGTCACCCCTCCCGCCGGCTGTCTGTGGCACCGCGTGCCCGTTCCCGGCGGCTACCGTCTGCAGCTCGCCGGGTTGGCGAAGGGGACCGCTGCCCTGCCGCCCCTTGTGGCGGGGAGAGGGGAATGGCTGCGTCTGGAAGACCCCGCCCAGGGCCGGCTGCGCCTCGCCCGGCTGGTGGAAGGCCGGCTGGAAGCCCTGCTCTTCATCGAACCCGGACAGGGCCGCCTGCCCGATCCCACCTGGCTTGCCAGCCTCCTCGACCGGGAGAAGCTCGACACCGCCGACCGTCTGGCCCTGTTACGGGGTGAGCCGCCGGAAGGGGCGCCGCAGGGGCGGCTCATCTGTGCCTGCCACGGCGTGGCCGAGGGACGCATCCGGGAAGCGATCCGCAACGGGGCCACCACGGTGATCGAGCTTCAAGCGAGGCTCAACGCCGGCACGGGGTGTGGCGCCTGCCTGCCGGAACTCAAGCGGCTCATCACGGAAACGCCTTCGGCCCCAAGCCCTGCCTTCTGTCATCCGCAGGGGTGCGATACAATCGATGGATCTTGATTTTTCCATCGATTGCATGCATGACCCTGCAGGAGCTCCGCTACATCATCGCCCTGGCGGATTGCGGCCACTTCGGCCAGGCCGCGGAAGCCTGCCACGTCACCCAGTCCACCCTCTCCACTCAGGTGAAGAAACTGGAGGATTACCTGGGGCTGACCCTCTTCGACCGTAGTCTCAAGCGCATCGTCCCCACCCCCGTCGGCCGTGCCATCATCGACAGCGCGCGGGTGATCGTCGCCGAGGCCGACCGCATCCGCGAGCTCGCCCGCACGGTGAGGCAGGATGTGATGGCGGCCACGCTGCACCTCGGGGTCATTCCCACCGTCGGTCCCTATTACCTGCCCCAGGCCCTGGTCTCGGTGCACAAGGCTTTTCCGGCGCTGAAACTCGTCTTGCGGGAGGAACTCACCGCGCGCCTGCTGGCAAGCCTCAAGGAAGGCCGGTTCGATGCCGCGCTGCTCGCCCTGCCGGTGGAGGGCGAGGGGCTGGAGGTGTTCCCCCTTTATCGCGAACCCTTCCTCGTCGCCCTGCCCGCCCGTCATCCCCTCGCCGCCCGGGAGACGATCCGCCTTGCCGACCTCGCCGGCCAGTCCCTACTTTTGCTGGAGGAGGGCCATTGCCTGCGGGAGCAGGCCCTCGAGGTGTGCGGGGAATACAGCCGTCCGTCGGAGGAGGTGGCTGCCACGAGCCTCGAAATGTTGCGCCAGATGGTGGCCATGGACCTGGGGCTCACCCTCCTGCCCCGGCTCGCCGCGCACAGCGGGCCCGCCGGCGGCCAGCGGCTCATCGCCCTGCGTCCCTTCGCCCCGCCGGTGCCCGGCCGCACCATTGCGCTGGTCTGGCGGCGGCGCAGCCCCCGCAGCGAGACCGTCGCGCGTCTCGCCCAGCATCTTGCGCAAACCCTGCCCGCGGGCGTGGAGCGGCCGGCGGGGAAACGCAAACCGAACCGCTGACATGGCCCTGCCCCCGGAAAAACAGCGTGCCCGCGCGGCGCGGGTGCCGCGCATCACCTATGCGGAGGAACTGCCCATCGCCACCCGACGGGAGGAGATCGCCCGCGCCATCGCCCAACATCCGGTGGTGATCGTCGCTGGCGAGACCGGCTCCGGCAAGACCACACAACTGCCCAAAATCTGTCTGGAGGCGGGGCGCGGCATTGGGGGCCTCATCGGCTGCACCCAGCCGCGGCGCATCGCCGCCCGCTCGGTGGCCGCCCGCATCGCCCGGGAACTGGGCACCCCCCTGGGCGATGTGGTGGGTTACAAGGTGCGCTTCCAGGAACGGGCCTCAGCGGACAATCTCATCCGCGTCATGACCGAGGGCATCCTGCTTGCCGAGACGCAATCCGACCGCGAGCTGCGCCAGTATGACACCATCATCATCGACGAGGCCCACGAGCGCAGCCTCAACATCGATTTCCTCCTCGGCTATCTCAAACGCCTGCTGCCGCGCCGCCCCGATCTCAAACTGGTGATCACCTCGGCCACCATCAACACCGAGCTCTTTTCCCGCCACTTCGGCGGTGCGCCGGTGATCGAGGTGTCCGGACGCCTGTATCCGGTGGAAATCCGCTACCGGCCGGTGCAGGCGGAAGACGAGGATACGCGGGAAGACGCCATGGAGCAGGCCATCGTCGATGCGGTGGACGAGGTCTCCCGACTTTCCCGGGAGGGGGACATTCTCATCTTTCTGCCGGGGGAGCGGGAAATCCGGGATACGGCGGAGATGCTGCGCAAGCATCACCCGCCGGGGGTAGAGATCCTGCCCCTTTACGCCCGCCAGTCGCGCGAGGAACAGGACCGCGTCTTCGAGCCCCACGCGGCGCGGCGCATCGTCCTTTCCACCAATGTGGCGGAGACCTCGCTCACGGTGCCCGGCATCCGCTACGTGATCGATCCGGGGCTGGCGCGGGTGAAGCGCTATTCCTACCGCAACAAGGTGGATCAGCTCCTGATCGAACCCATTTCCCAGGCCTCCGCCAACCAGCGCGCGGGACGTTGCGGGCGCGTGGCGGCAGGGGTGTGCGTGCGCCTTTATTCCGAGGCGGATTTTGCCGCGCGTCCCCGTTTCACCGATCCGGAAATCCTGCGCACCTCGCTGGCGGGCACCATCCTGCGCATGGAGGCTTTGCAACTGGGCGCCGTGGAGGATTTCCCCTTCCTCGACCCACCCAGCGGGCGCATGATCGCCGACGGCTATGGGTTACTCACCGAGCTGGGCGCGGTGGATGCAAACCGCCGGCTCACACCCATCGGCCGCGCCCTGGCCCGCCTGCCGGTGGACCCGAAAATCGGCCGCATGCTGCTGGCCGCGGAACGGGAACAGTGTCTTACGGAAATGCTCATCATCGCCTCGGCGCTGTCCGTGCAGGACCCGCGGCTGCGCCCCTTAAGCCAGGAGCGCGCCGCCGACGACCGCCACCGCCAGTTTGCCGACGAGCAGTCGGATTTCCTGGGCTTCCTCAAAATCTGGAAGTTCTTCGAGGAAGCCCGCGCCCACAAGAAATCCCAGCGCAAACTCGTCGAGGCGTGTCATGCGCATTTCCTTTCCTATCTCCGGCTTCGCGAGTGGCACGACCTCCATGGTCAGCTCGCCGCCGTGGTAGCGGAGATGAATATGCGCCTCAACACGACACCGGCGAGCTTCGAGCAGATCCACCGTGCGCTCCTTGCCGGATTGATTGGCAACGTGGGCGTGAAGACCGAGGAAGGGCATTACCAGGGCGCGCGGGATGTCCGCTTCCACATCCACCCCGCCTCGGTGCTGCACCGCAAGGGCTGCAAATGGGTGATGGCAGCCGAGCTCACGGAGACCGGCAGACTCTACGCCCGCTGCGTGGCAAGAATCGAACCCGAATGGGTGGAACAGGTGGGCGCCCATCTCATCCGTCGCCATTACTTCGATCCCCACTGGGACAGCCGTACCGCGCAGGTGATGGCCTATGAGCGCACCACCCTCTATGGTCTCACCCTCACCCCCCGCCGGCGCGTGCATTACGGCCGCATCGATCCGAAACAGGCGCGGGAGATCTTCATCCGCGCCGCGCTGGTGGCGGGCGAGTACGCGAGCCGCGCCCCCTTCTTCCAGCACAACCGCAAGCTCGTGGAGGAAATCCGCGAGCTGGAGCACAAGTCGCGTCGGCAGGACGTGCTGGTGGACGAGGAGCGCATGTTCGCCTTCTTCGATGCGCGCCTGCCCGCCGACATCGTCAACGGTCAGGGCTTCGAAAAATGGCGGCGGGAAGCGGAAAAAGCCAACCCGAAGCTTCTATTCATGGCGCGGGAGGACCTCATGCGTCACGGCGCGGAGGCGGTCACCGAGGCCCTGTTCCCGGAAACCCTGGAAGTGGCCGGCGTGCCCTGCCGTCTTGGCTACCGCTTCGAACCCGGCCATCCCCTCGACGGGGTGACCCTCACCGTGCCCCTTGCCCTCTTGAACCGCGTTGACGAGGCGCGCTGTGAGTGGCTGGTGCCGGGTATGATCCGGGAAAAAATCACCGCCCTCGTGAAGACCCTGCCCAAGCGGCTGCGCAATGCCTGCGTACCCCTGCCGGAATTCGTCACCGCCTTCCTCACCGCGGTGCCCCAGCCCGACGGCCGGCTCCTCGACCGGCTGGCCGCCTTCATCGGGGAAAAGACGGGGCTTTCCCCCACGGCGGAGGACTGGCGGCTCAAGGAACTGCCGGCGCATCTTTTCATGAATTTCCGCGTCATCGACGACGCCGGCCAGGAGCTCGCCAGTGGCCGCGATCTGCGCGAGTTGCGGGAAAAACTCGGCCAGGCGGCGAGCATGAGTTTCGCCCGCTCCACCACCACCGAATACGAGCGGGAAGGGATCACCCGCTGGGATTTCGGCGACCTGCCCGAGGTCATCCACGTGCGCCGCAGCGGCCAGACGCTGGAAGCCTATCCCGCCGTCATGGACGAAGGGGAATCGGTGGCCCTGCGCCTCATGGACACCAAGGAGGCGGCGGAAGCAGCCACACGCAAGGGAATCAGACGCCTCCTTTGGCTTGCGCTGAAGGAGCAGATGCGACAGCTGGAAAAGAATCTGCCCCATTTCAACGCGCTGGCCCTGCAGGCCCGCAGTGTGATGAGCCCCGAGGAGCTGCGCACCGACCTCCTCACCGCGATCGCCGACCGCGCCTTCCTCGGCGAAGATCCCCTGCCGCGCAACGAACGGGACTTCGTAAGACAGCGGGAGCGGGCGAGGACACGGCTGCCTGCGGTGAGCCAAGGACTGTTGCGCCTGGCTGCGGAAATCTTTGCCGAATACCATGCCCTCACCCAGCGTCTTGGCGGGCGCCTGCCCGCACCCCTGGTGCAGGACGTGCGCATGCAGCTTGCGCACCTCATCCACAAACACCTCTTCACGGAAACGCCCTGGGAGCAGTTGGGCCATCTGCCGCGTTATCTGAAGGCGATCGGCCAGCGTCTGGACAAATACCCGGGCAATGGGGAACGGGATGGGCGCCACGCCAGCGCCCTGATGAGCTGGTGGCAACGCTACGAGGAACGTTTGGCGGCGCAACGCAAGGCGGGGCGGGTCGATCCCCGGCTCCTTGCTTTCCGCTGGATGCTGGAGGAAATGCGCGTCTCCCTCTGGGCGCAGGGACTGCGCACCCCCTATCCCGTCTCCTGGAAGCGTCTGGAAAAGGCCTGGCAGGAAATCACCGGGCCTACGGACACACCACCGGCACCGGCTCGGTGAGGCGGATGCCGTCGAGGGTCACCTCGGCGCGCCAGGCCATCGCCTCCACCCCGCAGCGCATGGCCTCGCGCAGGACCCGCCCATAGTGGGGATCGATGGCATCGGCGGGACGCACCTCCACCACATCGGCACGCTGGGCGCAGAAGAACAATACTGCCCGCCGGCCTTCCCCTGCGAGATGCATGAGCTCCCGCAGATGCTTCACCGCCCGCCGGCTGACCGCGTCGGGGAAAAGACCGATGCCGTTTTCCACCGCGGCGGTGACACTCTTCACCTCCACGTAACAGGCACTACGGTCGGGGGCGGCAAGGAGCAGATCGATGCGGCTTGCCTCCCGCCCGCAGCGCACCTCCCGGCGGATGTCCGTGTAACCCGCGAGCGCCGCGATCCGGCCGGCGCGGATGGCCTCCTCCACCAGCCGGTTGGCGCGTCCTGTGTGGAGGCCCACCAGCACCCCGGGCGCCACTTCGGCAAGCTCCCAGGTATAGGCGAGCTTGCGCCGGGGGTGGGTTGCGCAGGAAAGCCACACCCGCTCGCCCGGTGTATCACAGCCCAGCAGGGAACCGGTATTGGGACAATGGGCGGTGACGATGCGGCCGTCGGCAAGTCTCACGTCGGCGAGGAACCGGCGATAGCGCGCAACCAGCGTGCCGGGGAGGAGGGGGGTCTCGAACCTCATGCCGCTGCGCGTCAGGCACGCGGTAGCGGCATCAGCGTTTCTGAGGTTTGAGGAAGGTCACCACGTTGGCGTTGGGCGCGTTGCGGGAGCCACAACCCGCTTCGCCCCGCTCCCACTCGATCAGCGATTCCGCTTCGTGGAGGAGGTTGATCACCTCGACGTAGTCCTTGTCTTTCACCATCATGAGGGCGGTGCGTCCCCCTTCGTTGCGCGCCTTCACGTCGGCACCGGCCTTGATGAGGACGTCCACCACCTCCGCCTCGCCGGCACCGGCGGCCAGCATGAGGGGCCGCACACCGTAGAAGATCTGGTGCTCGATGTCGGAGCCGGCCTCGATGAGCACCTGCACCACGTCGGCGAAGCCACGGTCGAGATCGGGGTTGTAGCAGGCATGCATGAGGGGCGTCAGCCCCCGCTCGTCGGTCGCCTTGACATCGGCGCCGGCGGCGAGCAGATCGCGCACGATCTGCAAATGCCCCAGCCGCGCCGCCGCCATCAGCGGCGTGAGCCCCCCTTCCCCCGCCGCGTTGACATCGCTGCCCGCCGCGATCAGCGCCTGCACCCGGCTGACATCGCCGGCTTCGATTGCATCAAACAGTTCAGACATGGTCCGCTCCTCTCGCGCCCGCGAAAACCCACGCGGGATCATGGATTTATCGATGTTTCCATTGTATCAGACCGGCGGCTGCCCCACTCGTTTTCCGCCCGGTCCCCGGCCCCTTGTTTTTTTCCGCCCCGCCCCCATTTCCGCCGCCGGTATGGCCTTGCCTGTATAATCCAACCGTTTGTTTTCCAGGAGCGTATCATGCCGATCTACGAGTATCGCTGCAGCGAGTGCGGCTTCCAGCAGGAATACATCCAGAAAATGAGCGATGCGCCGCTCACCACCTGCCCCCAGTGCGGCAAGGAAACCTTCACCAAGCTCCTTTCCGCGGCCGGCTTCCAGCTCAAGGGCAGTGGCTGGTATGCGACCGACTTCAAGGGCGGCAGCCAGGCGCCGAAGAAGGAGGAAACCCCCGCACCCACCTGCGGGGCCGGCGCCTGCCCCGCCTGCCAGGCCTGACCCTTCCAGGAGACGGGCGGATCGGGTCGCACCCGTTCCGCCTTTTTTGTTGCCATGCGCACCCTGCCCCTTAAACGCTATTTCGTCACCGGACTGCTCATCTGGGTTCCCCTGGTCATCACCGTCTGGGTGATCGCCTTTCTCGTCGGCACCCTGGACGGTGTGCTCGACCTGCTGCCCGCGCCCTACCGCCCCGACGCCTGGCTCGGCGTGCACATCCCGGGACTGGGTGCGGCGGTGGTACTCACCATCATCTTCCTCACCGGCGTGGTGACGGCCAATTATTTCGGCCGCCAACTGTTCGCCCTGTGGGAAAGCCTGCTGGCGCGCATTCCGGTGGTGAAATCCATCTACAGCAGCGTCAAGCAGGTGAGCGATACGCTCTTTTCCGGCAAGGGGGAGGCCTTCCGCAAGGTGCTGCTGGTGCGCTATCCCCACACCGAAGCCTGGTCGCTCGCCTTCCAGACCCACGTGCCGGCCGAGGTGCGCCAGGAGTTGGGCGACGATTACGTGGCGGTCTTCATCCCCACCACCCCCAGCCCGGTGAACGGCTTTTATTTCTACGTGAAGAAGAGCGAGACCCGGGAGGTGGACATCAGCGTCGATCTCGCCCTCAAGTACATCGTCTCCATGGGCGTGATGGGTGCCGCAACGCGGCCCTCCGCACTGGATTATCCCGGCGACTGAACGCCGCCGCGCGTATAATTACCGTTTTTTCGCCGTTTTGCGCGCCCTTCAGGATAGCAGCATGCGTACACACTACTGCGGCCACGTCACCGCTCAACTTCTTGACAAGACCGTCACCCTCTGCGGCTGGGCCCACCGCCGCCGCGACCACGGCGGTGTCATCTTCATCGACCTGCGCGACCGCGAAGGCATCGTGCAGGTGGTGTGCGACCCGGCGGAAACCCGTGCCGAGGCGGGTACCTTCGCCACCGCGGAAAAGGTCCGTAACGAGTACGTGCTGCAGGTGGAAGGCCGCGTGCGGCGCCGCCCGGAGGGGACGGTGAATCCGCATCTTGCCACCGGTGAGGTGGAGGTGGTGGCCAGCCGGCTGACCATTCTCAACGCTTCCGCTCCGCTGCCTTTCCAGTTGGACGAGGAACCGGCGGAGAACGTGCGGCTCACCTACCGCTACCTGGACCTGCGCCGGGAGGCGATGCAGAAAAACCTGCGCCTGCGCTACCGGGTGGCGAAGAGCATGCGGGATTATCTCGACCGCCATGGCTTCATCGAAATCGAAACGCCCATGCTCACCCGCTCCACGCCGGAAGGAGCGCGCGACTATCTGGTGCCCTCGCGGCTGCATCCGGGCATGTTCTATGCCCTGCCCCAGTCGCCGCAGCTTTTCAAGCAGCTCCTCATGGTGTCGGGCTTCGACCGCTATTTCCAGATCACCAAGTGCTTCCGCGACGAAGACCTGCGCGCCGACCGGCAGCCCGAATTCACTCAGGTGGACCTGGAGATGTCCTTCGTCGAGGAAGAGGACGTCATGCAACTCGTGGAGGGGATGATCCGCGACACGTTCCACAAGGTCCTCGGCGTGACGCTGCCCGATCCCTTCCCCCGCCTGTCCTGGCAGGAAGCCATGCAGCGCTTCGGTTCCGACAAGCCCGACCTGCGGGTGCCGCTGGAGCTCACCGAGCTGACCGACGTCATGCGGGATGTGGAATTCAAGGTCTTCGCCGGTCCCGCCAACACGCCGGGGGGGCGGGTGGCGGCCCTGTGCCTTCCCGGCGGCGGGCAGAAGCTTTCCCGCAGCGAGATCGACGCCGCCACCGAGTTCGTGAAAATCTATGGCGCCAAGGGCCTGGCCTGGATCAAGGTCAACGATAGGGCAAAGGGGCGCGAGGGACTGCAATCGCCCATCGTCAAGAACCTGCACGATCAAGCGATTGCCACCCTGCTCGCGCGCACCGGCGCCCAGGATGGCGACCTCATCTTCTTCGGTGCGGACAAGGCGAAAATCGTCAACGACGCGCTGGGGGCCCTGCGTACCAAACTGGGCCACGAGAAGGGCTACGCCCGCGACGAATGGAAGCCTCTTTGGGTGGTGGATTTCCCCGCCTTCGAATACGACGAGACGGAAAAACGCTGGGTAGCGCTGCATCATCCCTTCACCGCGCCCAAACCGGGTCATGAGGAGTGGCTAAAGAGCAATCCCGGTGCCTGTCTGTCCCGCGCTTACGACATGGTGATCAATGGCTGGGAGGTGGGCGGCGGCTCCATCCGCATCCACCGCGAGGAGGTGCAGGAAAAGGTTTTCGCCGCCCTCGGCCTCGACCTCGAGGCGCGGCGCAACAAGTTCGGCTTTCTCCTCGACGCCCTGCAATACGGTGCCCCGCCGCACGGGGGCCTGGCCTTCGGCCTTGACCGCCTGGTGGCGCTCATGGCCGGTGCCGACTCCATCCGCGACGTGATCGCCTTCCCCAAGACGCAGAAGGGCAACGATCTCATGACCCACGCCCCCAACACCGTGGATGAAAAACAGCTCGCCGAGCTGCACATCCGGCTGCGTCAGGTGGAGCAGAAGAAAGGTTGAACCCGGTTTGATGCGGCATTTTGCGCCTTCGCGGTCACCATGGAATGGCTCTACCTCTTCGCCGCCGGCCTGTTCGAGATCGTGTGGGCCACCAGCCAGAAATATTCCCAGGGCTTCACCCGGCCCCTTGCCACCCTCATCACCCTGGTCACCGCGACGGCAAGCTTCGTCCTGCTGGGCCTGGCGATGAAACATCTGCATCTGGGCACAGCCTACGCCATCTGGACCGGCATCGGCATCCTGGGGACCAGCGTGCTCGGCATCCTCCTCTTCGGTGAGCCGGTGACCCTGTTGCGGCTGTCCTTCATGGCGCTCATCCTCGTCGGTATCATCGGGCTCAAGCTCACCTACTGAAGTCGCCGTGACGAAAACCTACAAGCTTCCCGAATCGGTGCTGGTGGTCATCCACACTCCGGATGGCCAGGTGCTGCTTCTGGAACGCGCCGATCATCCCGGTTACTGGCAGTCGGTGACCGGCTCGCGCAACCCCGACGAGACCCTGCGTGAGGCCGCGCTGCGCGAGGTCGCCGAGGAGACGGGACTTGATGCAAGCCGGTTCCGCTTGACCGACTGGAACCTGGAGAACGTGTACGAAATCTATCCCGAATGGCGGCACCGCTATGCGCCGGGCGTCACCCACAACCGGGAACACGTGTTCGGACTGGAAGTGCCGGAACCGCTACCCATCCGCCTCGCCGAAAGGGAACATCTGCGCTATGAGTGGCTGCCCTGGCAGGAAGCGGCGGAGAAATGCTTCTCCCCCAGCAATGCGGAGGCGATTCGCCGGCTGCTTGGAAGATGATGGACATCATCCACGTCACCACCTACAACATCCACAAGGGCTTTTCCCAGTTCAACCTGCGCATGGTGCTGCCGGAGCTCAAAGAAGAACTCCGGCGGGTACACACCGACATTGCCTTTCTGCAGGAAGTGGTGGGCGAGCACCGGCTGCATGCCGAGCGCCACAACTGGCCGACGCGCTCGCAGTATGAATTCCTCGCCGATTCCATCTGGCCCGAGTACGCCTACGGCAAGAATGCGGTGTATCCCGAAGGCCACCACGGCAATGCCATCCTCTCCCGCTTCCCCATCCTCAATTGGGAAAACGTCGATATCTCCGCCCATCCTCTGGAAAGCCGTGGCCTGCTCCACTGCGAGATCGCCGTGCCCGGCTGGGATGTACCGCTGCATTGCATCAACGTGCATCTGGGGTTGGGCAGCCGGGGCCGGAAAAAACAAGCGGCCGCCATCCGCGACCGCATCGAGCGCGTGGTGCCCCACCACGCGCCCCTCATCATCGCCGGTGACTTCAACGACTGGCGGCGCACGGTGGGGGACTTCCTCGCCCGCACCCTGGGCGTGCAGGAGGTGTTCGAGCACGTGCATGGCGCGCCGGCGCGCACCTATCCCGCCTCACTGCCCCTTTTGCGCCTGGACCGCATCTATTTCCGCGGCCTCAAGGTGAAAGGCGCGCAGATCTACCACGGCCGACCCTGGTCGCGCATCTCCGATCACGCCGTGCTCACCGCGGCCATGAGCCGCGCCTGAGGGCCGCGGCATGAAGGGGTTCGTTCCCGGCAACCGCCTCACCCTGCTCAAGAACGGCACCCAGTATTTCCCGGCACTGGAGGCCGCCATCGATGCGGCACGCCACCATGTTTACCTGGAAACCTACATCTTCCGCGACGATACCGCCGGCCGCCGCATCGGCGCGGCGCTGCTGCGCGCGGCAGGCCGCGGCGTGGCCACTCACCTCATGCTCGACGGCTTCGGCTCCAAGCCCCTGCCCACTGCCCTCCTCCAGGAGCTGGCCAGCGGCGGCGTGCAGGTGTTGATCTACCGGCCGGAAACCGCCCTCTGGCGACTGCGGCGACACCGCCTGAGACGTCTGCACCGCAAACTGGCGGTGGTGGACACGACGGTGGGCTTCGTCGGTGGCATCAACATCCTCGATGACGCCGACCCGAAAGACGGGCCCCCGCAGTACGACTACGCGGTGGCCGTGCAGGGACCGCTGGTGGCGGAAATCCTCATCGCCATGCGCAGGCTGTGGAATCTGGTGGCCTTCACCCAGTTCTCGGGCGTGCGCCGCCGGGCGCTGGAACCCATCGCCGTGCCACCGCCGGCGGGCAACGTGCGGGCGCGTTTCCTGCTGCGGGACAATCTGCGCCACCGGCGCGACATCGAACGCGCCTACCTGCGCGCCATCGGCAAGGCACGCCGGGAGATCCTCCTCGCCAACGCCTATTTCCTGCCCGGCACGCGTTTCCGTCATGCCCTGTTGCGGGCAGCGGCGCGGGGGGTACGGGTGCGGCTTCTGGTGCAGGGGGAGACCGATCACCCCTTCGTCCAATACGCCGCCCAGGCCCTTTACGGCCGGCTGCTCGCCGCTGGCGTGGAAATCCACGCCTACCAGAGGAGCCTGCTCCATGCCAAGGCCATGGTGGTGGATGGCCGCGTGGCCACTGTCGGCTCCTCCAACATCGACCCCTTCAGCCTGCTTTTGTCCCGGGAGGCGAACGTGTTGGTCCACGACCGGGAATTTGCGGCCGCGCTGCGGGAGGACATGCTGCAGGAGATGGAGACCCACGCTAATCCGGTTACGGCGCAAAGCTGGCGCCAGGTGCCCCTCTGGCGCCGCATGCTCATCTGGGTGAGTTACGGTGTGGCACGTCTGATGATGGGGCTGGTGAACTATCCCACGGACGACCCGCCGCCCCTCAGCGGCGGGCGAGAAGCCGCACCACCAGGACATTGATGAGCCCCAGGATGGAGCCCGCCCACAGCGCAGCCCACAGCCACACATCGGGGCCGAGCAGCCGCGTGAGGGGCTCCCGGGCGGCAAAGCCGGTGATCAGGGCCAGGGCAATCCAGGCGAGGAAGGCAATCAAGGCTTTGAGCGTGGTGGTGGACACGGCGGGCTGATGGTTCTTTTTGCCACCGGGTCATTCTACCCGGGGGAGTGCGTTTTTCAAACGAGCCTGCCGTGGCAATGCTTGTATTTCCTGCCCGAGCCGCAGGGACAGGGATCGTTGCGGCCGATCTTCTGCCCGGCACGGACGAAGGGCGTCTGGCCGCTCGCGGTCTGCTCCGGCTGGGCGAGCACTTCGTCGTAATCGGCGTGGTGGTACTGCACATTGGCCGGCGCCGGGCGGCTGTCCACCACCTGCACCTCTTCGGGGCTGCGGATCTGCACCGACATGGTGATGCGCGTGACCTCGTGCTTGATCGTATCCAACATGAGGGAGAAGAGCTCGAAGGCTTCCCGCTTGTATTCCTGCTTGGGCTGTTTCTGCGCATAGGAACGCAGGTGGATGCCCTGGCGCAGATGATCGAGGGCGGCCAGATGTTCGCGCCAATGGGTATCCAGACTCTGCAGCAGGATGCCGCGCTCGAAATGCCGCATGGCCTCGGCCCCCACGGCATCCACCTTGGCCTGGTAGTGGGCGGCGGCCGCCTCCAGGATGCGGCCAAGCAGCCCTTCCGCATCCAGTTTGCTGTCCTCCTCCAGCCAGCGGCGCGCAGGCACGTCGAGGGTGAATTCCGCCTTCAACACCTTTTCCAGTCCTGCCACGTCCCATTGTTCCTCCACGCTCTCCGGCGGCAGGTGCTGGTAGAAGAGACTGCGGATCACATCCTCGCGCATGGCGGCGATGGTGTCCGAGATGTCCTCGGCTTCCAGAATGGCATTGCGTTGTTCGTAGATCACCTTGCGCTGGTCGTTGGCGACATCGTCGTATTCCAGCAACTGCTTGCGGATATCGAAGTTGCGCGCCTCCACCTTGCGCTGGGCATTCTCGATGGCGCGGGTGACCCAGGGATGTTCAATGGCCTCCCCTTCCGGCATGTTGAGCCGCTGCATGATGGCCGCGACGCGGTCGGAAGCGAAGATCTTGAGCAGGGGATCCTCCAGGGAAAGATAGAATCGGCTGGAACCGGGATCGCCCTGGCGGCCGGCCCGGCCCCGTAGCTGGTTGTCCACCCGGCGCGATTCGTGGCGTTCGGTGCCGATGATGTGCAGCCCGCCCTGGGCGATGACGAAATCGTGGGCCTTCTGCCATTCGGCGCGAATGGCATTGATGCGTTCCTCCTTCTGCGCCTCGCTCAGGGTATCGTCGTTGAGCACGGCATCGATCTCCGGCTGCGGGTTGCCGCCGAGGACGATGTCGGTGCCGCGGCCCGCCATGTTGGTGGCGATGGTGATCATGCCCGGCTTGCCCGCCTGGGCGACGATCTGCGCCTCCCGCGCATGGTGTTTGGCATTGAGCACCTGGTGCGGCAGTTTTTCTTTTTTCAGGAGGCCCGACAGATACTCGTTGATCTCGATGGAGGTGGTGCCCACCAGCACCGGTTGGCCACGGCTGTGGCAATCGCGGATGTCTGCGATCACCGCCTTGTATTTTTCCGCCGCCGTGCGATAGACGAGATCGAGATAATCCTTGCGGATCATGGGCCGGTGGGTGGGGATCACCACCGTTTCCAGGCCATAAATCTGCTCGAACTCGTAGGCCTCCGTTTCCGCGGTCCCGGTCATGCCGGCAAGCTTCTCGTACATGCGGAAATAGTTCTGGAAAGTGATGGAGGCGAGAGTCTGATTCTCTTTCTGGATGGGCACCCCTTCCTTCGCCTCCACCGCCTGGTGCAGGCCGTCGGACCAGCGGCGCCCCGGCATGAGGCGACCGGTGAATTCATCGACAATGATCACCTCGTTGTTCTGCACCACGTAGTGCTGGTCCCGGTGATAGAGGGCATGGGCACGCAGGGCGGCATAGAGGTGATGCATGAGGGCGATGTTGGCCGGCTCGTACAGGCTGCTGCCGGGCGGCAGCAGCCCGGCCTCGACGAGCAACCGTTCCGCCTTCTCGTGACCCGCCTCGGTGAGGATCACCTGGTGCGCCTTGAGATCAACGCTGTAATCTCCGGGACCGTTTTCCTCTTCCTGCTTGACGAGCTTCGGCACCAGGGCATTGACGCGGATGTAGAGTTCGGTGTTGTCCTCCGCCTGCCCGGAGATGATGAGGGGCGTGCGCGCTTCATCAATGAGGATGGAATCCACCTCGTCAACGATGGCGTAATGGAGGCCCCGCTGCACCCGCTCCTGAGGGCTGAAGACCATGTTGTCGCGCAGATAATCGAAACCGAATTCGTTGTTCGTGCCGTAGGTGATGTCCGCCGCATAGGCCGCCTGCTTTGCCGCATGGTCCATCTGCGACAGGTTGCAGCCCACGGTGAGCCCCAGGAAACGGTAGATGCGCCCCATCCATTCCGCGTCCCGTTGGGCGAGATAGTCATTGACGGTGACGATGTGCACGCCCTTGCCGGTGAGAGCATTGAGGTAGGCCGGCAGCGTCGCGACCAGGGTCTTGCCCTCGCCGGTGCGCATCTCGGCGATCTTCCTCTGGTGCAGCACCATGCCGCCGATCAACTGCACATCGAAATGGCGCATGTTGAGGACACGCCGGGCCGCCTCCCGCACCACGGCGAAGGCCTCCGGCAGCAGATCGTCCAGGGACTGGCCGTTGGCCAGACGCTGTTTGAATTCCACGGTCTTGCCCGCGAGCTCCTGGTCGGACAGCGCCGCGACCGTCGGCTCCAGGCCGTTGATAACGCGCACCACCTCGGAGTACTGCCGAATCAGCCGCTCGTTGCGGCTGCCGAAGATTTTTTTCAGCAAACCAGCGATCATGGGGTGTATTCTTGTGACGGAATGGGAAACGAGGTGCAGGCAGCCGCCTGCACCCCGGCAAAACCCGGCCGAAGGACTGAATCAGCCTGCAGGCTGCAGATAACGGGTTGGATTCTGCGGAACGCCGCGATTGAGGACTTCAAAGTGGAGATGGGGTCCGGTAGAGCGGCCCGTGCTGCCGACCTCGCCGATCTTCTGCCCCCGCAGCACCACGTCGCCTTCCCTGACGAAACGCCGCTCGGCATGGGCGTACCGGCTGATCAGCCCGTTGCCGTGGTCGATTTCGATCATATTACCATAGCCGGGATGGTAATCCGAATACACCACGATGCCGCCCGCCGCCGCCAGGATGGGCGTGCCCACCGGGGCCATGAAATCCACACCCTCATGCATGGCCCTGAGCCCGGTGAAGGGATCGATGCGCCAGCCGAAATTGGAGGTGAAGAAACCACCCGGCACGGGCGGCGCGCTGGGCAGGGCATGCTGGCGCACGCGCTCCCGGGTGAGCAGGGATTCCATCACCGCCAGGCGTTCCGCGCGCTCGTCCATGTGGCGCGCCAGCCGGTCGATTTCCGTGGCAAACTCATCGACGGAGAGGGGCTGGGCGGGGGTGCGGGAGACGTTGCCGCCCTGACCGGGTTTGCGCTCGAACTGGAATTCCTCGGCGCGCAGGCCGGCAAGCCGCGCAAGCCGCTCACCGAGGGCGTCCAGACGCATCATCTGCGCCTGCATTTCGCCCACCTTGACCGCCATGGCATTGAGGCTCTCCTGGAGGAGGAGACGGTTCTTTTCCGTTTCCGCGAGCTGGTGGGAGAGGATGAGTTTTCTGGCGAAGGGCAGGGGAACGTCGTCGAGATGGAACAGCACCACATAAGAGAGCAGCGCCGCCAGGAGGACCACCACGGCGCCGAAGCCAGCCAGCAACAGCGCCGTGCCACAGCGTCCCAGGCAGATGGTGCGGCTGGGCTTGAGCCGGTCGGGCACGATGATGATATTCATGACGCATCCTCCGCTGGCGTGCCCGCCGGCGCATCGCCCTGCGCCCGCCTGGCACCGGTCACAGCAAGATGACGGCCCGGAAACTCTCTGGCTTCCTGAGCGAGCCGACTTCGGGTCTTGGCCGCCTTGCCCGCGAGGCAAAGCGGCTTGCCGACCTCAATCATGTGTGGGAAGCGATCGCGCCGCCGGGGCTGGCGCGGTTTTCACGGGTGGGCCCGGTGAAGGATGGGACACTCACCCTCTATGCCGATAACGGCGCAGCCGCGGCGAAACTCAAGGCGCAGCTGCCCCGCCTTTTGTCGAGTTTTCGTCAGCGGGGCCACGACATTACTGCAATCAGGGTCGAAGTGCAAGTGAACGTGACGCCATCCGCGCCCCGGCCCCCGGCGCGGCCGCCGCTGCCGCCCCAGGCCCTTGCCCAGCTGGAAAAGCTTGCCACGGAACTGCACGCCTCCCCGTTGAAGGAAGCGCTCACCAACCTGATCCGGCGGCAAAGGCGGTCACAAAAGGGGGAGGAACGTTAGCGCAGGAAAACCCGCGTCAGGGCGGCGGCGCCCAGGACCAGGATGAGGAGGACCAGGGAAAACTTGAAGACCTGCCAGGCAAAGCGGAACCAGCGCCGGTCCCGCAGCAGAAGGCCCAGCAGCAGGGCACCCGCCACGGCAAGGCCCGCGAGGATCAGATAGAGGCGCAGGAGGGGCATTGCACCGGCGGCACCTTACGCCGGTTGCGCGGCGAGGCGGACGAAGGCGTCCGGTGCCTCCTCCTCGCGCAAAAAGCGCACGGGCTCCCAGGCACTTTCATCGGCAAGCAACGCCCGGCAAAGGCGGTTGTTGAGCGCATGGCCGGATTTGTGGCCGGTAAAGGCGCCGATGAGGGGATGGCCCAGAAGATAGAGATCGCCAATGGCATCCAGCGCCTTGTGCTTGACCAGCTCGTCGTCGTAGCGCAGGCCCTCGGCGTTGAGGACGCGGAACTCATCCATCACCACGGCGTTGTCGAGACTGCCCCCCAAAGCCAGGCCATTGCTGCGCAAAGCCTCCACCTCGTGCATGAAGCCGAAAGTGCGGGCGCGGCTGATTTCCCGCACGAAGGAAGTGTCGGCGAAATCCACGCTCACCGTCTGCCCCTCGGCGAACACCGGATGGGCAAAATCCACGCTCAGGGTAACGCGGAAGCCGTTGTAGGGGGAAAGGCGCACCCATTTGTCCCCCTCGGTCACCTCTACCGTCTTCCGCACACGCAGGAAAGTCTTCGGCGCGTTCTGTTCCTCGATCCCCGCCGACTGGATGAGGAAGACGAAGGGGCCGGCGGAACCGTCCATGATGGGCACCTCCGGCCCGTTGAGCTCCACATAGACATTGTCGATCCCCAGGCCAAAGAGAGCCGCCATGAGGTGCTCGACAGTCATCACCCTGGCCCCCGCCGCCTCGATGGCGGAGCAAAGCCGGGTATCGCTCACCAGGCGCGCATCCGCCGGGATCTCCGGCAGACCCGGCAGATCGACGCGGCGAAACACCACGCCGGTGTCAGGCGCCGCCGGGCGCAGGGTGAGGGTCACCTTGCGTCCGGTGTGCAGCCCCACCCCGGTGGCGTGGATGGCATTCTTCAGTGTCCGTTGTCTAAGCACAAAACCTTCCCCTGTGAGGCAACTGCGCGGCCGGCATGGCTTCGCGCGCCCCTCTCCCGGCCAGGAACACAAGCCCCCGCAGAATGAGAGGCGCATTCTAGCACGGGCGCCTGCCGCGCCCGGTGGGCGGGGGCCGCCGCGCCGCCTTTTTCAGTCCGCCTGCTTGCGCAGAAAGGCCGGGATGTCGAGAAGATCGACGCCGTTGGCCTTCATCGCCTCCACCGTGGCATCCCGCCGGCGACGCATGACGGCCGGCTGTTCCAGCGCACCGTAGTCCACCGCATCGGCCATGGGTGAGGGCATGGGATCGGTGCCGGTGCGGATCACCTGCATCTGCGGCCGGGGCTGCTTGACCACGGCGGGCATGCCAAGACCCGTGGCCACCACGGTCACGCGCAAATCCTCGTTCATGCTGTCGTCGAACACCGCGCCGAAGATTACCGTTGCATCCTCCGCCGTGAACTCGCGGATGGTGTTCATCACCTCGTGAATCTCCTTCATCTTCAGCGACTGGTTGGCGGTGATGTTGACCAGAACGCCGCGCGCCCCGTGCAGGTTGACATCCTCGAGGAGCGGACTTTTCACCGCCTGCTCTGCGGCAAGGCGCGCCCGCTGCGCCCCCTGGGCGCGTGCCGAACCCATCATGGCCATGCCCATCTCGCTCATCACCGTGCGCACGTCGGCGAAGTCCACGTTGACCAGACCCGGCGAGCTGATCACCTCCGCGATGCCGGCCACCGCCCCGTAGAGGACATCGTTGGCGGAGCGGAAGGCGTCCAGCACCGAAACATCATCGCCCAGCACCTGCATCAGCTTTTCGTTGGGAATGATGATGAGGGAATCGACGTTGTGGGAGAGGGACTCGATGCCGGCCTGGGCGATCTTCAGCCGCCGCCCCTCGAACTGGAAGGGCTTGGTCACCACGGCAACGGTGAGAATGCCTAGTTCCTTGGCCACCTCGGCCACCACCGGAGCGGCACCGGTGCCGGTACCCCCTCCCATGCCGGCGGTGATGAAGAGCATGTCCGCGCCATCGATGGCCTCGGCGATCGCCTCGCGGTCCTCCAGCGCCGCCTCGCGGCCGATTTCCGGATTGGCGCCCGCACCGAGTCCCTTGGTGATGGAGGCACCGATCTGCAACTTGCGGCTCGCGCGGCTCTTGGCGAGAGCCTGGGCATCGGTGTTGGCAGCGATGAATTCCACGCCGGAAAGCCCGCTTTCGATCATGTGGTCGACGGCATTGCCGCCGCAGCCCCCCACACCGATCACCTTGATCACCGCCTCCTGGGATGCATTGTCGAGAATTTCAAACATGTTCACCTCCTCATCATCAAGCCAGTCAAAGAAACCCATTGCCACAGAGAATCGTGCGCCCTCAGGGCGGTCGCGCCTGTGTCGCCATCACCCTTCCCTCCTCAGAACCCCTGAAACCATGCCTTCATCCGCTCCAGAATCTGCTGCCAGGAAGAGCTCGTCAGCCGCGCCAGTTGGTGCCGCTGGTACTGTTCCAGCCCGGCGAGCAGAAGCCCCACCCCGGTGGCATACCGCGGATTGCGGATGACCTCCTGCAGCCCCCCCACGTACTGGGGCACGCCCACCCGCACCGGCATGTGGAAAACCTCTTCGCCCAGCTCCACCATGCCCTGCATGAGACTGGAGCCGCCGGTGAGCACGATGCCGGAGGAGATGAGGTCCTCGAAACCGCTGCGCCTGAGCTCCGCCTGGACCAGGGAAAAGAGTTCCTCGACGCGGGGCTCGATCACCTCCGCGAGCGTCTGCCGCGACAATTGCCGCGGGCCGCGTTCGCCGACACTGGGCACGTCGATCATGTCGTTGGGGCTGGCCAGTTGCCGCAGCGCACAGCCATGCATGCGTTTGATGTCTTCCGCCTCCTTGGTGGGTGTGCGCAGTGCCATGGCGATGTCGTTGGTGATCTGGTCACCGGCGATGGGAATCACCGCCGTGTGGCGGATGGCGCCATTGGTGAAGACGGCGATGTCGCTGGTGCCACCGCCGATATCCACCAGGCAAACCCCCAGGTCTTTTTCGTCTTCCGAAAGCACCGCCATGCTGGAGGCGAGCGGCTGCAGGATGAGGTCACGCACCTCGAGCCCGGTGCGCTTGACGCATTTGATGATGTTCTGCGCCGCCGACACGGCGCCGGTGACGATGTGCACCTTGGCTTCCAGACGCACCCCGCTCATGCCCAGGGGTTCCCGCACGCCATCCTGGCCGTCGATGATGAATTCCTGGGTGAGGATGTGCAGGATCTGCTGGTCCATGGGGATGTTCACTGCCCGGGCGGTTTCCATCACCCGGTCCACGTCCGCCTGCGTCACCTCCTTGTCCTTGATGGCCACCATGCCGTGGGAATTGAGGCTTTTGATATGGCTGCCGGCGATCCCCGTATAGACCTCGCGAATCTTGCAGTCGGCCATGAGCTCCGCATCCTCCAGCGCACGCTGGATGGAGCTCACCGTGGATTCGATGTTGACCACGACCCCCTTTTTCAGTCCCCGCGCCGGGGCCTCGCCCAGCCCCACCACCTCCAGGCGGCCTTCCGGCAGCACTTCCGCCACCAGCGCCACCACCTTGGAGGTGCCGATGTCCAGTCCGACGATGAGATTTTTCTGTTCCTTGCCCTTGGCCATCCCTATGTTTGCTCCGTCTGTTTTGCCCCCGCTTCCCCCTTCGTCCGCGCCGGCAGACGCACGGCAAAGCCGTTCGGATAACGCAGGTCCACGTAGGCCACCGGCTGCGGCATGCGCCCCACCGTAGCCGCGTAATAACGGGCAAAGCGGGCAAGCCGTGCCTCCACCTGCTCCCGGCCGAGGGCGACCGTGAGGCCATTGTCGAGGGTGATCTGCCAGGCCCGGCGCGCGTTGAGCGCAAGCGCAACCGGCTTGAGCCCCGCCGGCGCCAGGGTGGTGCGGAAGATTTCGTATTGGCGGGCCATCTCCTGCGCCGCGCCCGGCGGGCCGGAAAACACCGGCAGCGGCGCGTCGGATGCGGCCTGGAACACTTCGCCGCGAGTGTTTACCAGGCCCCCCGCCGCCCAGCGGGCGAGCGCCACGTGCTCCTCCAAGGTCACTTCCAGACGGTCCGGCCACTGCCGGCGCAGGCTGGCATGGCGCACCCAGGGCAGTTTCTCGAAGGCTTCCGTCACCCGTGCCAGATCCAGGGTGAAAAAATTGCCCCTGAACTCGCGGGTGACGATGTAGCTCACCTGCTGATAGGTGACATGGCGGAGATCGCCCTTCACCTCCACGTGACGGATGGGGAAGACCGGCAGATGGATGACGAGGAAGAGCACGGCATAGAGGAGCAGGATGGCGGCCAGGGCATAGAGGGCGTTGGCCAGCCACAGCATGAGCTGCGCCCGATCCCACAGGGACAGGACGAGGAAATTGGCGCTTGGCGCCGCCATCGGCCGCCGTGCCAGATCCCCCTTGTCGGCCCGCTTAAACCACATGCCGTGTTTCTCCGACCTGGGCGAGTTCCAGGATGCGCAGGACCAGTTGGGTGAAGGACAGCCCCGCCTGCCGCGCCGCCATGGGCACCAGGCTGTGATCGGTCATGCCGGGGGCGGTGTTCATTTCCAGGAACCAGGGCGTGCCCGCCTGATCGACGATGAAATCGGCGCGTCCCCAGCCGCGGCAGCCCAGGATGCGGAAGGCCTGCAGGGCCAGGCCCTGCAGGGCCGCCTCCCTTTCCGGCGGCAGGCCACAGGGACAGAGATAGCGGGTGTCGTCGGCGAAGTACTTGGCCTCGTAGTCGTAGAAGGTGCGCGGCGTTTCCAGACGGATTAAGGGCAGCACCCGCTCGCCGAGGATGGCCGCCGTATATTCCGTGCCGGCGATGAAGGCCTCGGCGATCACCAAGGAATCGTGGCGTGCCGCGGTGGCGTAAGCCGCGGGCAAATCCTCGGCCCGCATCACCTTGCTCATGCCCAGGGAAGAGCCCTCGGAGGCCGGCTTCACCATCAGCGGCAGGCCCAGCTCCCGCACCACGGCGTCGAAATCCGTGTTGGCATCGAGGAGGGCGTAGCGCGGCGTGGGAATGCCCGCCGCCTGCCACACGAGCTTGGTGCGCCACTTGTCCATGGCCAGGGCCGAGCCAAGCACCCCGCTGCCGGTATAGGGGATGCCGAAAAGCTCCAGCAGCCCCTGGATGGTGCCGTCCTCGCCATAGCGCCCGTGCAGGGCGATGAAGACGCGATCGTAGGCGGCAAGCCCGGCAAGCTCCTCCTCGGCCGGATCGAAGGCATGGGCATCGACACCGGCTTCCTTGAGCGCAGCGAGCACCGCCGCCCCGCTCTTTAAGGAAATTTCCCGCTCGGCGGACCGCCCGCCGAGGAGCACCGCCACCTTGCCAAATTCGTCTGCTTTCATTGGACCGCTCCTTTCACCCCGGGGAACGTGGGGGACACGGAGTCATTACCGACTGGGTTTTCTCTGGTGTCCTCGGCGCAGGCCGTGGTTGAAGCCCTTTCCCCCACGATGCGCACCTCGCGCGCAAGCCGCACGCCGGTTTTCATCGCCACCGTCTCCTGCACCAGATCAATCAGCGCCTCGATGTCGCTTGCCGTGGCCCCACCCAGGTTGACGATGAAATTGGCGTGCTTCTCCGAGACCTGCGCCCCACCAATGCGTCTGCCCTTGAGCCCACAGGCCTCGATGAGGCGCGCAGCATGATCGCCCGGCGGGTTGCGGAACACCGAGCCGGCATTGGGCAGGGAAATGGGCTGGCTGGCAATGCGCCTTTGCAGCAACGCCTTGATTTTTTCCTTTGCCGCTGCCTCGCTGCCGGCTTGCAGCACGAACCAGCCGGCCACGAACCACGCTTCCTCCCCCTGGCCGCGCAGGGCGACATGGCGATAGCCGATGTCGAATTCGGCGGGTTTGCGCAGGCACAGGGTGCCACTGCGGTCGATGGTCATCACCTCGTCCACGATCTGCCAGGTTTCCGCGCCAAAGCAGCCCGCGTTCATCGCCAGCGCACCGCCCACGGTGCCGGGGATGCCGGCGAGAAACTCCCCGCCCTCGAATCCATGACGCGCAGCGAAGCGGGCAAGCTTGGGAGCCGCCACCCCTGCCTCGGCATAGATGCGGCCTCCCTCCAGGTGAATGGCGTTCAGGGCGGCGTGGAGCAGAATCACCGTCCCGGGGAAACCGCCCTCGCGCACGAGGAGGTTGGAACCTAGGCCCACGAACAACACCGGCTCCCCGGCAGGCAGCGTCTGCAGGAAGGCGGCGAGGTCGGCCACATCGGCAGGCACGTAGACACGACGCGCCACACCCCCCGCGCGCCAGCTCACGTGGCGGTTCATGGGCTCGTTGAGGTAAAGCCTGCCCCTCATAGCTCCCCCCGCACGTCCTGCACACCACAACCCAGCGCAACCACCGCCGGCACCTGACCGATGGAACCCGCCCCCATGGTGAGCACCACGTCATTGGGACGCACCACCGTGCAGATGGCTTGCGCCAGCGCTTTCACGTCCTCGACGAAGATGGGCTCCACCTTGCCCAGCACCCGCACCGCGCGGGCGAGTGCCCGTCCGTCGGCAGCGACGATGGGGGTCTCGCCGGCCGGATAGACCTCCGTCAGCAGCAGCACATCCACCGTGGACAGCACCTGCACGAAATCCTCGAAGAGATCGCGGGTACGGGTATAGCGATGGGGCTGGAAGGCGAGCACCAGCCGCCGACCGGGGAAAGCCCCGCGCACCGCCTCCAGGGTGGCGGCCATTTCCGCCGGGTGATGACCATAGTCGTCGATGAGGGTGAAGCTCTCCCCGCCTGCCAGCGGAATCTCCCCATAGCGCTGGAAGCGCCGGCCCACACCGCGGAACTCCAGCAGCGCCTTTTTGATGGCGGCATCGGCTACCCCCACCTCCTGGGCGACGGTAATGGCCGCCAGGGCATTGAGCACGTTGTGGCGGCCGGCACAGTTGAGGCGGATGGCCAGCTCCCGTCGTCCCCGCCGCACGAGGCGGAAATGCATCTGCCCGCCCACGGCACGGATGTCCGTGGCGCGCACGTCGGCATCCTCCACCGTGCCATAGGTGACGATGGGCTTGGTGATGCGCGCCAGGATGCTGCGCACGTTGGCGTCATCGGCGCAGAGCACGGCTACCCCGTAGAAGGGCAGACGCTGCACGAAATCGACGAAAGCCTGTTTCAGCTTCTCGAAATCGTGGCCGTAGGTTTCCATGTGATCCGCATCGATGTTGGTGACCACGGCAATCACCGGCATCAGGTGGAGAAAAGAGGCGTCGGACTCGTCGGCCTCCGCCACCAGAAACTCACCGGAGCCAAGACGCGCATGGGCACCGGCCGCCTCCAGCCGGCCGCCGATGACGAAGGTGGGATCGAGCCCCCCTTCGGCAAGGACGCTCGCCACCAGGCTGGTGGTGGTGGTCTTGCCATGGGTGCCCGCCACCGCAATGCCCTGCTTGAAACGCATCAATTCGGCCAGCATCAGCGCCCGCGGCACCACGGGAATCCCACGGCTGCGCGCCGCCGCCACTTCCGGGTTGTCCGCCGGCACCGCGCTGGAGACCACCACCACGTCCGCCTTGCCCACGTTTTCTGGCGCGTGGCCGCGGCACACCTTCGCCCCCTGGCGTGCGAGGCGGCGGGTGGTGGCCGTGTCGGCCAGATCCGACCCGCTCACCCGGAAGCCCAGGTTGAGCAGCACTTCCGCGATGCCGCTCATGCCCGCGCCGCCGATACCGACGAAATGGATGTGCTTGACCTTGTGTCTCATCCCGTTGTCTTCCCGGCGGTGAGCCCCCGCCTCATGCTCCTGGGGTGAAGCGCCCTCATGGCGCAAGCTCCCGGCACACCGCCGCCACCCTTTGCGCGGCATCCGCCCGATGCACAGCGCGCGCCTTTTCCGCCATGGCGGCGAGGCGCTCGCGGCTTGCCTTCCGGATGAACTTGGCCAGCCCCTCGACCGTGAGTGCCGACTGGGGCAGGAGCACGGCTGCCCCCGCCTCGGCGAGGAATGCCGCATTCGCCGTCTGATGGTCGTCCACCGCATGGGGGTAGGGCACCAACACGGCTGCCACCCCGGCCGCGGCCAGCTCGGCGATGGTGAGGGCGCCGGCGCGGCAGATGACGAGATCGGCCTCAGCAAGACGCGCCGCCATGTCCTCGATGAAGGGCAGCACTTCCGCCGCCACCCCCAGCCGGGCATAGGTGGCGCGCACGGTCTCCACGTGTTTTTCCCCCGCCTGGTGCACCACCACGGGCCGCGCCGGGGGATCGAGACAGGCCAGCGCCTGGGGAACGGTGTCGTTGAGCGCCTTGGCGCCAAGGCTTCCCCCCACCACGAGGAGCCGCAGGGGACCACTGCGTTCGCTATAGCGCGCTGCGGGGGGAGGCAGATCGGCGATGGCCTGCCGCACCGGATTCCCCGTCCAGGTGGTCTCCACCCGGCCGCAGCCGATAGGCGCGTCGTGCCTGCCCCGGAAGGCCTGGGGGAACCCCACCAGCACGCGATCAGCCAGACAGGCGAGGATGCGGTTAGCCAGTCCGGCGACGGCATTCTGCTCGTGGATGACGAGGGGACGGGCGAAGAGGGCGGCCATGAGCCCGCCGGGGAAGGAGGCATAGCCCCCCATGCCCAGCACCACGTCTGGGCGCTGGCTGAAGAGCACGCGCGCACTCTGGAAAAAGGCAACCAGCAGGAAAAAGGGCAAGAGGAGGCGCGCCATCCCTCCCTTGCCGCGCACGCCACCGATGGCAAGGGGGAAAAGGGGGATGCCCCGCGCCGGCACCACACGCGCCTCGAGGCCCGTGCGGGTGCCGAGCCAGACGATGCGCCAGCCCTCCGCTGCCAGCACCTCCACCACAGCGAGGGCGGGATAGACATGCCCGCCGGTGCCGCCGGCCATCACCAGCAGGGTGCGCGCCGCCTGGCTCATACCGCGTACCCCTTGAGGACCTGCCGCGACTCCCAGTCGATGCGCAGCAGGATGGCCAATGCGGCGCAGTTGGCGGCGATACCCGAACCGCCATAGGAGAGCAGAGGCAGGGTGAGCCCCTTGGTGGGCAGAAGCCCCATGTTCACCCCCATGTTGATGACCACCTGCACCCCGATCCAGATGCCGATGCCGTAGGCCACCAGCGCCGGGAAGGGCCGCTCGAGACGCTCCGCCTGGCGGGCGATGGCGAAGGCGCGCAGGACGATGTAGGCAAAGGCGAGCGCCACCACGAGGACACCAACGAAGCCCAGTTCCTCCGCCACCACCGCCAGCAGGAAGTCGGTGTGGGCCTCAGGCAGGTAGAGGAGCTTTTCCACGCTGGCGCCCAGCCCCACACCGAACCATTCGCCGCGACCAAAGGCGATAAGGGCGTGGGAGAGCTGATAGCCCTTGCCATAGGGATCGGCCCAGGGGTCCATGAAGCCGATGATGCGCTGCATGCGGTAGGGCGAGCTCCAGATGACGATGACGAAGCCCACCAGCAGCATGAGCATGAGGGCGCCGAACTGGCGGCCATTCACCCCGCCAAGAAAGAGGATGCCCATGGCGATGGTGAGGATCACGGCGAAGGCGCCGAAATCGGGTTCCCGCAGCAGAAGGCCACCGATGAAGAGCATCACCACCAGCATGGGCAGAAAACCCTTGGTGAAACTTTCGATGTGCCCGGCTTTGCGCACGGTGTAGTCCGCCGCGTAGAGCACGACGAACAGTTTCATCAGCTCGGAGGGCTGCAGGTTGAAGAAAACGAGGGAAATCCAGCGGCGCGAGCCGTTCACCTCGCGGCCGATGCCGGGCACCAGCACCAGCACCAGGAGGCAGATACCGGCAACAAACAGCCAGGGGGCGAGTTTCTGCAAAGCCCGTGTGGGAAACTGGAAGGCGATGAAACCCAAAACCAGCCCCACCAGGACATACAGCACGTGGCGCAGCAGGAAATAGGTCTCCCGGTGCCCCGTGTAGGCGGCGGCATCGGCGATGGCAATGGAGGCGGAATAGACCATGACCACGCCAAAGGCAAGCAGCAGCAGACTCACCCACAGCAGCCCCTGGTCGTACTCGGGTTTGGCATGCTGGGCCTTGAAGGGGGTGGAATAGAGCATCACCGCCTCCCCTCCGCCAAGGCACGCACGGCGGCGACGAAGACTTCCGCGCGGTGCTCATAGTTGCGGAACATGTCGAAGCTGGCGCAGGCGGGCGAAAGCAACACCGCATCCCCCGGGCGCGCGGCCGCGGCGGCCCGCCGCACTGCCTCTTCCATGTCCCGGGCGTAAAGGAGGGGCACCCCGGTGTCCGCGAGCGCAGACGCGAGCCGCCCTGCATCGCGGCCGATCAACACCACTGCGCGCGCATGGCGCGCCACGGGTTCCGCCAGCGGCGAGAAATCCTGACCCTTGCCATCGCCGCCGGCGATGAGCACCACCTTGCGTCCCATGCCGCTCAAGGCCGCCTCGGTGGCGCCCACGTTGGTGCCCTTGGAATCGTCGTAGAAGAGCACGCCGTCGATTTCCGCCACCCGCTGCACGCGATGGGGCAGCCCCTCGAATTCCCGCAGCGCATCGAGGAGGGGCGGCAGAGGGCAACCGATGGCCCGGCACAGGGCCAGGGCGGCAAGCGCATTGAGCGCGTTGTGCAAGCCCGCCAGGGGGAGCTCGTCCACTGCGAGCAGCCGCTTTCCGCCCTGGGCGAGCCAGAGGCGGTTTTGCGCCTGCAAAAGCCCCCAGTCGGTGGCATGGGGGCCGCGGCCGAAGGTCACCACCCGCCGCCCGGGCAGGGCCATGGCAAGGCTTTGTGCATCGTCGCGGTTCAAAACCTGCACGCCGCGTCCCTGGAAGATGCGCGCCTTGGCCGCCGCATACTCCGCCATGCTCCGGTAGCGGTCGAGGTGATCCTGGCTCACGTTGAGCACGGTCGCAGCGTCGGCGTCGAGACTCGCGGTGGTCTCCAACTGGAAGCTGGACAGTTCCAGCACGAACACGTCCGGGGCGGCCGCGCCCGTTTCGATGGCGCCGAGGGCTTCCAGCACCGGCAGGCCGATGTTGCCCGCCACCACGGTGGCCAGTCCCGCCTTGCGGCACATCGCCCCCACCATGGCGGTGACGGTGGTCTTGCCATTGGAGCCGGTGATGGCGATCAGGCGGGCGGCGGGGCTTACCTGGCGCCTTGCCTTTGCGAAGAGTTCCACATCGCCCACCACCGGCAGGCCGGCGGCCACGGCGCGCGCCACATGGGGCTCGGCGAGGGGCACGCCGGGGCTGATGGCCAGCAGATCCACACCGGCAAAGAGCGCATCGGTGAAGGGCCCGAGCACCACTTCCGCGGCGGGCCATTCCTGCGCGAGCGCTCCCGCATAGGGGGCATCCGGCCGGCTGTCGGCAAGACGCAGCCGGGCGCCATGGCGCGCCAGCCAGCGCGCGGTGGCGCGGCCGGTCTCGCCCAGTCCCAGCACCAGGACTTTCTTGCCCGATACATTCATCGCCTAACTTTCAACCCCTCAAAAGCCGCTTTCCCTGACTAGCGCAGTTTCAGCGTGGACAACCCGATCAAGACCAGGATCATGGTGATGATCCAGAAGCGCACCACCACCTGGGTTTCCTTCCAACCCTTGAGTTCGTAGTGGTGGTGCAGCGGCGCCATGCGGAACACCCGCCTGCCGGTAAGCTTGTAGGAGGCCACCTGCAGCATCACCGACAGGGTTTCCACCACGAACACGCCGCCCATGATGAAGAGCACGATTTCCTGGCGCACGATCACCGCCACCATACCCAGAGCAGCGCCGAGGGCGAGGGCACCCACATCCCCCATGAACACTTCCGCCGGGTAAGCGTTGAACCAGAGGAAGGCAAGGCCCGCCCCCGCCAAAGCGGCGCAGAACACGGCGAGCTCGCCGGCCCCCGGGATATGGGGCAGGCCAAGGTATCTGGCGAAGACCGCATGGCCCGCCACGTAGGCAAAGATGGCCAGGGCGCTCGCCACCATCACCGTGGGCATGATGGCCAGACCATCCAGACCATCGGTGAGATTCACCGCGTTGCTGGTGCCGACGATGACGAAATAGGCGAGCACGATGAAGCCGGTGATCCCCAGGGGGATGGCCACGTTCTTGAAGAAGGGCACGATGAGTTCCGTCTGTGCCGGCAGCGTCGCGGTGAAGGCGAGATAGGCTGCGGCGATGAGGGCAATCACCGACTGCCAGAAAAACTTGGCCCTTGCCGACAGTCCCTTTGGATTGCGGTGCACCACCTTGCGATAGTCGTCCACCCAGCCGACCGCACCGAAGCCGGCGGTGACCAGCAACACGACCCAGACATGGGCATTGCTCAAGTCCGCCCACAGCAGGGTGGAGACGAGGATAGCCACCAGGATCAGCGCCCCGCCCATGGTGGGCGTGCCCGCCTTGGCGAGGTGGCTTTGCGGCCCGTCGTCGCGCACCGCCTGCCCGATTTTGTAGGCGGTGAGCTTGCGGATCATCAGGGGCCCGATGAGGAAGGAGATGACAAGCGCCGTCAGGGTGGCCAGCACCGCCCGCAACGTGATGTAGCTGAACACGTTGAAGGCGCGGATCTGCCACTCACTGGCCAGCCACTGGGTAAGGAGAAGGAGCATGCTATTCGGCCACCTCGAAGCTTTTCACCACCCGCTCCATCTCCATGAAGCGGGAACCCTTGACCAACACCGTCACATCGGGCCCGAGCAGGTTTTCCAGGTCCGCCAGCAGTTCCTCGATGCGCTCGAAATGCCGGGCATGGCGGCCAAACTGCGCCGCCATGTTGCGGGCGTTCTCACCCAGGCAGAAGAGGACATCGATCCCCTTGTCGCGCGCGTATGCCCCCACCTCGCCGTGCAGACGCCAGGCCTCGTCCCCCAATTCCCCCATATCGCCGAGAACCAGGATGCGTTTGCCTGGCAACGCCGCCAGCACGTCGATGGCCGCGCGCATGGAATCGGGATTGGCGTTATAGGTGTCATCGATCAGCGTCGCGCCCAGGATCGCGCGCTTGCGCTTCAGGCGCCCCGCCACCGGCGTAAAGCGGGCAAGCCCCGCCGCGATGGTCTCCGGCGGAATGCCAAGCGCGGTTGCCACCGCCGCCGCCGCCAGCGCGTTGCGCACGTTGTGCACCCCCATTGCGGCAAGCCGCGTGGTCACCTGGCCTGCGGGCAGGGTCAGTGCAAGCAGCGTACCTTCCGCCGTCACCTCGAAGCGGCCGCTGACCGCCGCCGGCCGTTCCAATCCGAACTCGATGCGTGGCCGCTCACCGGCCGCCGTGCGCCACAGGGGGGCGAAGGCATCGTCGGCATTGATGACGGCAATCCCCGTCCCGGTCAGGCCACCGTAGATTTCCCCCTTGGCGCGCGCCACACCCTCGATGCTGCCCACCCCGGCCAGATGCGCGGCCTGGGCGTTGTTCGCCAGCGCCACCGTGGGCGCCGCCAGCCGGCTCAGATAGTCGATTTCGCCGAAATGGTTCATGCCCATTTCCAGCACCGCATAGCGATGCGCCGCCGTCAGGCGCAACAGCATCAGGGGCACGCCGATGTCGTTGTTGAGATTGCCCTCGGTGGCGAGCACCGCTTCATCGGCCCCGCAATGGGTGCGCAAAATGGCGGCGATCATTTCCTTCACCGTCGTCTTGCCGTTGCTGCCGGTCACCGCCACCAGGGGCAGCTCGAAACGGCGGCGCCACCAGGCGGCCAGCCGTCCCAGAGCCAGGCGGGTGTCCGACACGCGCAGCAGAGGCAGCACTGCCCGGCTTTGCGGGAAATGCGCGTCCACCATGGCCGCCACCGCACCGGCCTGGCGCGCCGCCTCGAGGAAGGCATGGCCATCGAAACGCGGCCCCCGCAGCGCCACGAACAGGGCACCCGGCTTGAGGGTGCGGCTGTCGGTGCTCACCGAGGTGAAGGTCACGTCTTCGCCACCGCGCTCCGCATCGAGGGCTGCCGCGGCTTCCGCAAGACTCATCATTTCCAGTTCTCCAACGCACGCATGGCCACTTCCACATCGGAAAAGGGCAGCCGGGTGCCGCGGATTTCCTGATAGGTTTCGTGGCCCTTGCCGGCGATCAGCACCACGTCCTGCGGCCTTGCCTCGCGGATGGCGTAGTCGATGGCGGCGGCGCGGTCCTCGATGACGTGATAATTGGCGCCCATGCCGGCGACGATGGCCTCGATGATGGCGGCGGGGTCTTCGTTGCGGGGGTTGTCGCTGGTCACCACCACACTGTCGGCAAGGCGGGAGGCCACCTCCCCCATCATGGGACGCTTGCCGCGGTCGCGGTTGCCGCCACAACCGAAAACGACGATGAGCCGCGCACCCGCCGCAGCGGCGCGGGATTCGGCCAAAAGCTCCCGCAGCGTGGTGAGGACTTTTTCCAGCGCATCCGGCGTGTGGGCATAGTCCACCACCACCAGGGGTTTGCCCGGCAGGCGAAGGGTTTGCATGCGCCCCGGCACCGGCTTAAGGCGACAGACGCCGGCGATGATGCGGTCGAAGGGCAATCCCCCGGCGCCCAGGGCGGCCACCACCGCCAGCAGGTTGGCTGCGTTGAAGCGCCCGAGGATGCCGCTTTCCACGCGGCCCTCGCCCCAGGGCGTGGTGACCTCGAAGGCAAGCCCCGCCGGCGACACCTCCAGGTGATGACCCCGCACCTCGCCGCCTTCGAAGCCATAGTCCACCACCGGCGTGCCCCGGCGGCGACAGTCGGCGGCAAGTTCCCGCCCCCAGGCATCGTCGTAATTGACCACCGCCGTGGAAAGTTCCGGCCAGTGGAAGAGTTGACCCTTCGCCGCCGCATAGCGTTCCATGGTGCCGTGGTAATCCAGGTGATCGCGGGAGAGGTTGGTGAGGACAGCCAGGTCAAAGGCCACGCCATTCACCCGCCCCTGGTCGAGGGCGTGGGAGGACACCTCCATGGCGACGCCCTGAACGCCTGCATCGTGGAACTGCCGCAAAAGTTTCTGCAGCGTCACCGGGTCCGGCGTGGTGTGGGTGGCCGGGCTCAATGCCCCCGGCAGGCCATTGCCCAGGGTGCCGATGATGGCCGTGGGCCGGCCGCAGAAGGTCGCGGCCTGGGCGATCCAGTGGCAGCAGGAGGTCTTGCCATTGGTGCCGGTGATGCCCACCGTCCACAGGGCGCGGGAAGGATGTCCGTAGACCTCCGCGGCGATGAAGCCCACCTTCTGCCGCAGGCCCGCCACGGGCAGATGGGGCACGCGCCAGGCCGGATCCCAGGTGAACCCCTCCGGCTCCCACAACACCGCCGCGGCGCCGTTGGCGATGGCCTGGGGAATGAATTGCCGGCCATCGGCGGTCTCCCCGGGATAGGCGAGGAAGACATCCCCGGGCTGAACCTGCCGGCTGTCGATGGCCACAGCGTGCACGGGAATGCCCAGGGCATCCAGCACCTTGAAATCGAAGGCGAGCTGGCCGCCACCGCCCCGCCCCGTCTCCGCCATGCGCGCCACCGCCCTCATGTGCTCTCCTGAATTTCCGGGAAGTCGGGGAAGACGTTGGCCCCCGGATTGTCCGGGGGTACCGACAGCATGCGCAGCGCTCCGGCCATGATGCGGGAGAAGACGGGGGCGGCCACCTGCCCGCCGTAATACTGGCCGTTGCCGGGCTCGTCGATCATCACGGCGACGATGAGGCGGGGATCGGAAGCCGGCGCCATGCCGACGAAGCTCGCCACGTAGCGGTCCTCCGCATAGGTGCCATTGGCATTGAGTTTGTGGGCGGTGCCGGTCTTGCCCGCCACCCGATAGCCCACCACCTGCGCCCGCGGCGCCGTGCCCCCCGCCTGCACCACCAGCTCCAGCATGGCGCGCACCGCCCGCGCGGTGGCGGCGGAGAACACCCGGTGGCTGGGTGCGGGATGATCGAGGCGCAACAGGGAAAGCTCCCGCAGTTCCCCATCGTTGGCGAACACGGTGTAGGCCCGCGCAAGCTGCAGGAGGCTCACCGAAATGCCATGCCCGTAGGACATGGTGGCCTGCTCGATGGGCCGCCAGAGCTTCGCCGGCCGCAGCCTGCCCGCCGCCTCCCCGGGAAAGCCCATGCCGGGCGGCCGGCCAAAGCCCAGTTTCTGAAAACGGTCGTACATGTATTCGGCGGGCAGCATGAGGGCCATCTTCGCCGCGCCCACGTTGGAGGATTTCTGGATCACCTGGGCCACGGTGATCGCCCCCGCCGAATGCACGTCGCGGATGGTGGCCGGGCCGATGGTCAGGATGCCCGGTGCGGTCTGGATGACGGTATCCGGACGCACCCGATCCGCCTCCAGCGCCATGGCGGCGGTGAAGGGCTTGAGGGTGGAGCCCGGCTCGAAGACATCGGTCACCGCCCGGTTGCGCATGTAGGCGGGCGGCACGTCCTTGCTCCGCCGGTTGGGGTTGTAGCTGGGCTGGTTGACGAGCGCCAGCACCTCGCCCGTGCGCGCATCCAGCACCACCACCGCACCCGCCCGGGCGCGATGCTGCACCACCGCGGCCACCAGTTCCCGATAGGCGAGGTACTGGATGTTGCGGTCGATGGAAAGGGTCACCGGCTGGCCATCCTGGGGCGCGCGGATGCTTTCCACGCCTTCGATGATGTTCCCCAGGCGATCCTTGAGCACGCGGCGGCTGCCGTTGATGCCGGAAAGACGCGCATCGAAGGCAAGCTCCACTCCCTCCTGGCCGCGGTCATCCACATCGGTGAAGCCGATGAGATGCGCCGTCTGGTCGCCGTAGGGGTAAAAGCGCCGGTACTCCCGCTGCAGGAAGATGCCGGGAATGTTGAGGCTCAGCACCCGTTCCGCCACATCCGGCGGCAACTGGCGTTTGAGATAGACGAAGTCGCGTTTGTCATCGGCAAGGCGGCGCTTCAGATCGGCGGCGGGCATATTGAGGAGTTGCGCAAGCCGCGCCAACTGCTGGGGCGTGATTTCCACATCGCGGGGGCTTGCCGCCACCGATTCCACCGGGGTGCTGATGGCAAGCGGTTCCCCGTTGCGGTCGAGGATGTTGCCGCGGTTGGCCTTCAGGGTGATGACGCGGCTGTAGCGGGCCTCGCCTTTCTGCCGCAGAAAATCCTTGTTCACCCCCTGCAGGTAGAAGGCGCGTCCGGCCAGCACGACGAAGGTGGCAAGCAGGACGACGAGGAGGAGCCGCGCCCGCCACACGGGCAGCTTCACCGGCAGGGCGGCAGCCGGCGCCATCATGGGTTCGTCCCATCCGCGGGCAGAAGCACGTGGATGCGCGAAGGCTCGGGCACCTTCATCTGCAACCGCTCACTGGCGATTTTCTCGATGCGCGCATGCATCGACCAGGTGCTCTGTTCCAGTTGCAACTGACCGTATTCTGTGTTCATGTTCTTGGCCTGCTCCTCGGCGTGCTGCAGCTCGGCGTAGAGTTGCCGGGCCTTGTGCTGGGAGGTGACCACGCCGAGCGCACAGGCGACGACGATGCCAAGGAGCACCAGGTTGAGGCGGATCATGCGGCAAGCCTCCAGGGTGTACGTTCCGCAACCCGCATCACGGCGCTGCGCGCGCGGGGGTTGGCCTGGATTTCCGCGGGAGCAGGACGCACCGGTTTGCCCACCAGGACGAGCCGCGGTTTGGGCAGTTCCTCGGCGCGCAGGGGAAGCCGCGGCGGCAGCGTGTCGGGACGCGCTTCAGTGCGCAGGAAGCGCTTGACGATACGGTCTTCCAGGGAGTGAAAGCTGATCACCACCAGACGGCCACCCGGACGGAGCACGTCCACACACTGGGGCAACACTAGCGAGAGCTCCTCGAGCTCCCGATTGATGTAAATCCGTATAGCCTGAAAGGTGCGCGTCGCCGGATCCTGGCCTGGCTCACGCGTGGGCACGGCTTGAGCCACGATCTGGGCAAGCTGTCGGGTGTCAACAATCGGCCCTCGCGCGCGCGC
This sequence comes from Burkholderiales bacterium, assembly GCA_023511995.1. Classification (NCBI taxonomy): domain Bacteria; kingdom Pseudomonadati; phylum Pseudomonadota; class Betaproteobacteria; order Burkholderiales; species Burkholderiales bacterium. The sequence continues at coordinate 24,904 of JAIMAL010000001.1, read as the reverse complement.
CGCAACAATCGCTCTTGCAACCTGTTTAGCAAACCGCTCTTCACCATAATCGGCCAACACCTCTGTCAATTCGCGTTCATCGACTTCGGCCAGCCAATCTGCGGCTGTCCTCCCCCGGGTGGGGTCCATGCGCATGTCCAAGGGACCCGCCATGCGAAAGCTGAAACCGCGTCCCGCCTCGTCAAGCTGCGGCGAGGAAAGCCCCAGGTCCAGTAACACCCCGTCCACCTTTTCCACCCGCTCCTCACGCAGGCACGCTTTGAGTTGCGAAAAGGGCGCGTGGATGGCCACCAGGCGGGGATCCGCAAGGCTTCGCGCTGCGGCAATGGCTTCCGGATCGCGGTCGAAGACGATCAGGCGTCCCTGCGGACCCAGCCGGCGCAGGATTTCCCGGCTGTGACCGCCGCGGCCAAAGGTGGCATCCACGTACACGCCGTCCTCTCTCACCCGCAACGCCTCCACCGCCTCCGCAAGGAGCACCGGCAGGTGCTCGCCCGGTTTCCTCACAGGGCAAGATTCCCCAGCTCCGGCGGCAACACGCGGTCGCCCTGGGCGAGGGCCTCCTCCAACTGGGCGCGCCATGACGCCTCGCTCCATACTTCGAAATGGCTGCCCTGCCCCACCAGCATCACCTGTTTTTCCAGTCCGGCGAATTCCCGCAGCACCGGCGAGATGAGCACCCGGCCGGCGCCATCCATTTCCACGTCCTCGGCAAAACCCACGAGCAGGCGCTGCAGGAGGCTCGCCTGCTTATCCAGGCTGGGCAGGGCCATGATCTTCTCTTGGATGGGTTCCCACTCGGGCTGGGGATAGAGAAGGAGACAACGATGGGGATGAGCGGTGAGCACGAGCCGGCCCCCGCCCTGCACTTGAAGGGCTTCCCGGTGCCGGGCGGGGACGGCGAGCCGCCCCTTGGCATCCAGGCTCAGCGCCGTCGCGCCGCGAAACATCGACCCCCCTTTGGCGCCATCTCCCACTATCCCCCACTTTTCTCCACTTCGGCCCACTATAGGGGAAAAAAACAGGGGGGTCAAGCCGAAATCCGGCGGCCAACGGACGAATTTGCCCGGCGTGACAAAGACTTACGCGGTCTGACCGGTGATTACGGAAATGCAAGAAAAATAAATGGCTAGGACAATATGCTGAGACGGCTTGTTCGGTTTAAGCCGCAAGGCATTGATACCTATGGAAACCGCTTGGGCAGAGGAAAGGGGGGGAAGCGGGCCGATAAGCCGGGTTCTGTCGAGGACAGTCATCTATCTGGGCGCGACGTTGCCGCCGCGCTCGAGCGACCTACCCGGGAACGACGCGAGCCACGTCATGGTTCCCCTATTTGGTCTTGCTCCGGGTGGGGTTTGGCGTGCCGTCCGTGTTACCACGTCCGCGGTGGGCTCTTACCCGGCGGGTTCACCGCCCCCTCCTTGCGGAGGGCACCTTTTCACCATCGCCGGCCCGCAAAGGGGCTTGGGCAGTCTGTTTTCTGTGCCACTTTCCATCGCCTCACGGCGTCCGGCCGTTAGCCGGCACCCTGCTCTGTGGAGCCCGGACTTTCCTCCGGCGCCTTGGCGCCGGCGACTGTCTGGCCTGCTTCCGGTGCTTAGTATAACAACCCGCCCCCAGGTTCCCCGTCTCAAGAAAAGCGCAGGGCATACGCTATTGTCTGCTGACGATTTGGAGACCCCATGCCTCATCCGCGCCCCGCTTTCCGCGTCACTGCGGCCCTGCTCGCCCTGGCCTTCACGGAATTCCTGGTTCTGGCTTTGCTACACCGGCTACTGCCGGCACAAGGCGCGCCCCTGTGGCTTGACCTCGTCGCCGCAATGGCCCTGCTACCGGCGGGGCTGCCGCTCCTCCGCTGGCTCGTGCTACGTCCCTTGGAGGCCGAGGGAAGGCGGGCGGAGGCGCGAAGCAGGGCCGATCTCGAGGCCCTGCTCGATGCCATCAACGAGTCGGCGCTCCTCATCAGCCCCGAGGGCCAGGTGCTGGCCATCAACGGGACCGGCGCACAGCGCCTCAAGCAGACGCCCCAGGCCATGGTGGGCCGGCCCCTGTGGGATTTTTTGCCCCCGGAGGTGGCGGAAAGCCGCAAGCTCAAGCTGGCGGAAGTCACCCGCTCCGGACAGCCGCTGCAGTTTGAGGACACGCTCGATGGCCGCGACTACCTCATCCGCATGCAACCCATCGTGGACGGTGGCGGTGTGCGTCTTGTGGCCGTCTATGCCCGGGACATCACGGAAGCCCACCGCCGGCTTGCCATGGAATGCCTGCTGCGGGAAATGGACGAGCAGCTCCTGGCAGGGCGCTACCCGGAAGCCCTGCTCGAGTTTTTCTGCGAGGCGGTGGCCCGAACCTTGCGGCTTGCCCTCGTCGCGGTCGTGCGCCGGGAGCAGGAGGGCACACTATGCCTGATGGCCGCTAATGGGCCCGCCGCCCGCTTACGCGAGGCCCTGGGCCAAAGGCCGGGGGAGGAAAGTCCCGCCGCCCGCGCCGTGGAGCTTGGCGAGGCACAGCTTTTATACCTCGACGATGCCGCGCCCGCCCCTTGGTGCGAGGCGGCGCGGCAGGAGGGGGTGGCCGCCGTCTACAGCCTGCCCATCGTGGTACGGGGCAGAATCTGGGGGGCCTTGTCCGCCTATGGGAGGGCGCGCGAAGCCTTCGCCGATGCGGAGCTTTTGCACCTGCTGCAGAGGGGGGTGACCCATCTGGCCGCGGCGCTCGCGGCCGCCTTCGAGCAGGCGCAATTGCGTCTTTTGCAGACGGCGCTTGCCACGGCGGCCAATGCCATTTTCATCACCGACCGGGAGGGCCGCATTGAGTGGGCGAACGAGGCCTTCAGCCGTTTGAGCGGCTATGCGCCGGAAGAAATCCTGGGCCACACACCGCGCCTCTTCAAGTCCGGTGTCCACGACGCGGCTTATTACCAGAATCTCTGGTCCACCATCCTCGCCGGCCAGACCTTCGTCAGCCAAACCACTGACCGGCGCAAGGACGGCAGTCTCTACACCGTGCATCAGATCATCACCCCGGTGCGGGATGCCCGGGGCGAAATCCAGCATTTCATCGCCACCCACGAGGACATCACCGATGCCCTCGCCGCCCAGGCCCGCATCGAGCGCCTGGCCTACTTCGACACCGTCACCGGACTGCCCAACCGCAGCCTCTTCTTCGACCGCCTGGAGCAGGCGCTCGCGCTTGCCCGTCGCAATGGCAGCAGAGTGGCGCTCCTCTTCCTCGACCTGGACCGTTTCAAACCGGTGAACGACATCCACGGCCACGAAGTGGGCGATGCCCTGCTCAGGGTGGTGGCGGAGCGGCTTCTTTCCTGTGTGCGGGAAGCCGACACCGTGGCCCGCTTCGCCGGCGACGAATTCACGGTGATCCTCCCCGGCATCGGCCACCGTAACGATGCCGTGCGGGTGGCCGAGAAAATCCTGGAGGCAATCGGCGCGCCCTTCCAGGTGGCAGGCCATGTGCTCCACATCGGCGTCAGTATCGGCATCGCCCTTTTCCCGGACGACGCCACCGAGGCCCAGTCGCTGATCGCCCGTGCCGATACCGCCATGTATCGGGCCAAGAGCGCCGGCCGCCACACCTGGCGCAATCCCTCCCAGTGAGGGCTCAGCCGGTGTTGCGCATGCCGGCGGCGATGGCGTTGATGGAGCGCAGCAGGGGCTCGAGCCAGGGACTGTCCTCGCGGCCGTCAGCGCGGAATTTGCGCAACACCACGGTCTGCAGATAGTTGAGGGGGTCGAGGTAGAAACGCCGGTGATCCCAGGAGAGGGCGAGGACGGGGTTATCCGCGAGCAGGGTGTCCGCCTGCGCCACACGGAGAATCTCCCGCACCGAGCGGGCATATTCCGCGGCGATGATGCCATACACCCCTTCCCCGTAAGCCGGGTCGCTGCACAGGCGCGCGTATTCATGGGCGATGCGGAAATCGGCCTTGGCCAGCGCCATCTGGGCGTTGGAAAGCAGGGTGCGGAAGAAGGGCCAGTCCCGGTACATCTGCTTGAGCAGGGCAAGGCGCGCCGCATCCCCACCACACCAGGCTTCGAGGGCGGCGCCGATGCCATACCAGGCCGGCAGCGCATGACGTGACTGCGCCCAGGCGAACACCCAGGAGATGGCCCTCACCGAACCGCGGGAACGGTCGCCCTGGCGGCGGTGGGAAGGGCGGGAACCGATGTTGAGCAGGCCGATTTCCTGCACCGGTGTGGCCTCGTAGAAGTAATCCATAAAGTGCGGCGTCTGCTCCGTGAGCGCCCGGTAGGCGATCTCCCCGGCGCGGGCGATGTCGTCCATCACCCGGGCATAGTCCTCGCGATCCTCCCTCACCTCGCCCACGAGATGGGTGCTCGCCTTGAGCACGCCGGTGAGCGCCAGCGTGAGCTCATAGACCGCCGTTTCCATGTTGTTGTACTTGTAGAACAACACCTCGCCCTGTTCGGTGAGCTTGAGTTCACCGCGCACCGTGCCCGGCGGCTGGGCGAGGATGGCCTCGTGGGTGGGGCCGCCGCCGCGCCCCAGGGTGCCGCCGCGGCCGTGGAAGAGGCGACAGGGAATGCCATAGCGGTCGGAGAGGGCGAGAATCTTCTTCTGCGCCTGATAGAGGGACCAGGCCGAGGCGAGGATGCCGCCATCCTTGCAGGAATCGGAATAGCCCAGCATCACCTCCTGCCCTTCACCAAACGCCTCCAGGAGCTGCCGGTAGGCGGGCAGGGCGTAGAGCTGTTCCAGCACCTGCCCCACCCGCGCGAGATCGTCGATGGTCTCGAAGAGGGGGCTTGCCCCCAGATGGCAGAACCAGTTGCCCGCCACCCGTCCCGCCAGCCCGGCGAGGGCAGCGAGGAACATCACCTCCATGACGTGGCTGGCGTGGTGGGTCATGGAAATCACATAACGGCCGAAACAGGCCGGCCCCAGCGTGCGCCGGTGATGGGCGATGACGCGGAAGACCCGCAGCGCTTCCTGGGTCTCGCCGCTCAGCTTCTCCACGTCGAACTCCAGTACCTCCGGCCGGCCCACCAGGTCGGCGAGAAGTTCAAGCCTCGCCCCTTCTTCCAGCGCCAGGTAATCGACGTCGAGGGCCGCCTTGAGGATTTCCGCCACCGCCCGGGTGTGCACCGCCGACTCCTGCCGCACGTCCAGTTGCAGCAGGTGAAAGCCAAAGGTTTCCACGAGGCGGATGAGATCGGTGAGCTCCGCCGCCGCCACCGCTTCGTCACCGTGCTGGATGAGGGAATCCCGGATGAGGTAGAGATCGCGCAAAAGCCCGTCGGCGCTGGCATAACCCGGCTCCTCGCCCTCCACCGCCTCGCCGTCGATGGCGGCCTGCACCAGGGCCAGATTGCGCCGCACCCGGTAGCGCATGATTTCCAGCTTGCGCCGGTAGGGCTCCTGCTGGTAGCGGTTGGGCTGGGCGGCAAAGCGCAGCGCCGCATAGTGGGCATCCTCCTTCAGGCTTTCGAGGAAGGCCGCCGAGGGCTGGCACAGGCGCAGGGAGTAGGAAAGCTGCTCGGAGAGGGCGGCAAGCCGCGCCGAATACTCCTCCAGCGCAGTGCGCGCCTGCATGAGCCAGGCCAGATGGGTCACCTCCGCGGTGACACCGGGATGCCCGTCCCGGTCGCCGCCGATCCAGGAACCGAAGCGCAAAAGCCGCCGCGTATCCAGCCGGGCGGCGGCCGCCTCGCCATAGACATCCCCCATGGCGCGGCGCAGGTTGCGGTGCACCTGCACCGTCGCCTCGAAAAGCGACAGGGGAAAATACGACAGGCCGGCGCGGATTTCATCCCGCACGTCGAGCCGCGTGGCACGCACCTCGTCCGTCTTCCACAGGATCTGGATCTGGTTGGTCAAGCGCTGGATGAGCTCCGCGCGCTGAAAGGGCAGCAGCCGTCCCTCGTTCAGGCTCTCCATGGTGAGGAAGATATTGCGCAGAGCCCCCTTGATGGTGCGCCGCTTGGCTTCCGAAGGATGGGCGGTGATCACCGGCATGAAGCAGAGGCGGCTGACCAGGGTTTCCACCTGCGCTGCGGAAAAGCCCGCCTTTCGCAAGCCCAGCAGGGTGTCGTGGAAGGAACCGGGCCACATGTGAGCGGTGGCGCGGATGGCCTGGCGCCGCTCCTTCAGAGCAATGGATTCCTCCGCGATGTTGAGCAGGCTGAAATACACCCCGGCGGCACGCACGATCTGGGTCAGGGCCTGGGCATCGAAGCCCTCGATCATCTCCATGAGGGCTTGGCTCAAGCGGCTGTTCTCGGCCCCCCGCAAGGCGGCAAAGCCCGTGCGCAGCGCACCCAGCGCCCCATAGACGGCGGGGGGCAGTTGCCGCTTGAGGATCTTGGACAACAGCAGCGAAAGCTGCCGTTCGCGGCGCTTGAGTTCCTGGCGACGGCTGGCGGCATCCATGGGGGCGCGGACAAAAAGCGGAATCCTGCCAAAAATCACGGCTTCCTGCATCCCCCCGCGGGGCGGGAAGCCCTTGGCGATTCCCGAGCAATTTACTATACAAAGAACGGGGCTTCCCCCTTCTGCCCAAACCGGGTGCGGGCGCCCTGCCCGCCCTTCCTTCCAAGGAGTGTGCCATGCGACGCAGACTCTATTTCCTCCTGCCGGACCCCGCCAGCGCCCGGCAGGTGGCCGATGACCTCCTGCTGGCCCGGATCGAGGAACGCCACATGCACTTCCTGGCGCGGGACGACATCCCCCTCACCGGACTGCACGAGGCGTCCATCCTGCAGAAATCCGACATCGTCCACGGCGCCGAAACGGGCCTGGTGGTGGGTGCCGTGGCCGGCATCGTCGCCGGTCTGACGGTGCTCCTGTTTCCGCCCACCGACACGCCCCTGCATCTGGTGACGTTGCTACTCACCACCATGCTGGGGGCGGCCTTTGGCGCCTGGGTGTCCAGCATGATCGCAAGCTCAGTGCCCAACTCCCGCCTCAAGGCTTTCGAGAAAGCCATTGCCGAGGGGCGCATCCTGCTCATGGTGGACGTCCCAGCGGGGCGGGTGCGGGAAATCCGGGAACTCATCAGCCGCCGTCATCCGGAAGCGGCGAGCGGCGGCCAGGAACCCACCATTCCCGCCTTCCCCTGATCAGCCGTACCCCTTCGGCTGCGGCCCCCGTGGGGCCGTTTTTTTTGCCCCGCGCCCCTTCTCGCCGACCGGCAAAAGGCTTTACCATGCACCCCCTGAACCTGAACGAGGAAAACCTACCATGCCCATCGGAGAAATCTGCAACCGCGAAGTCGTCATCGCCTTTGCCCGGGAAAGTGCCGTGGAAGCAGCCAAACTCATGCGCCAGTACCACGTGGGGGACGTGGTGATCGTCGAGGAGCGCGAGGGCAGGCGCGTGCCCGTGGGCATCGTCACCGACCGCGACCTGGTCATCGAGGTCATGGCCAAGGAGGTGGACCCCTCCCTCTTCCGCATGGGGGACCTCATCACCCGGGAGCTCGCCACCGCCCGGGAGCAGGACGGCGTCTATGAGACCATCCAGCGCATGCGCCTGCACGGGGTGCGCCGCATGCCGGTGGTGGATGGGGAAGGGGCCCTGGTGGGCATCGTTTCCCTCGACGACCTGCTGGCCCTGCTGGCGGAGGAAATGATGGCGCTCGCCCGCATCACCCGGCGCGAACAGGAAGTGGAGGCGGCCATCCGCCGCTAAAAAGCCTGCCCCTCCGGAGTGGACTCCGGTCCGCCGCGCCCTGCGCCCTCAAGTTCCCCTCCCCCCTGCCGATACAGACCCAGGCCCCGGGCCCTTTGCAGAGGAAAGAGGAGAACATCATGCGGCGGAATCTGCCCGTCACCCAGCACGAATACGACTTTCGCGATAGCGCCATCATCATTTCCAAGACCGACCCCAAGGGCATCATCACCGAGGCCAACGACGATTTCGTCGAAGTCTCGGGCTTTAGCCGCGAGGAGCTCATCGGCCAGCCCCACAACATCCTTCGCCATCCGGACATGCCCGCCGCCGCCTTCGCCGATCTGTGGGCCACCATCCGCAAGGGCAGGCTGTGGAATGGCATCGTCAAGAACCGGCGCAAGAACGGCGACCATTACTGGGTGGAGGCCAACGTCGCCCCCATCAAGGAAAACGGCCGCATCACCGGCTATGTTTCCGTGCGCACCAAGGCAAGCCGGGCCCAGATTGCCGCGGCGGAAAAACTCTACGCCGACCTCAACGCCGGCCGGGCGCAGCTTAACGGCATCGGCCAACGCCTGAAAAACTTCGGCCTGCGCAGCAAAATCTGGACGCTCACGGCGGTCATCGGCCTGGTTCCCGTGGCCGGCTGGCTTGCCGGTGTGCCCGCCGCCTTCACCGCGGGGGCAAGCCTCCTGCTCACCCTTGGCCTTGCCCCCCTGGCCATTGCCCGCATCGTACGTCCGCTGGAGGCGCTGCGGGACACCATGCTGGCCACCCAGGGGGATGGCGATCTGTCGCGGCGGGCGCCGGTTCCCAGTGACGACGAGATCGGACAGGTGGCCAAGGCCTACAATGCGCTGCTGCTCATGATCCGCGGCATCAGCCATGAAGTCGCCGCCGCCACCCGTACCCTGGACACCGTTTCCCGGGAGCTCCTCGCCCATGCCGATGGTGTGCGCAGCGCCGTCGAGGCGCAAAGCGCGGCGGCCCAGGAAAGCGCGGCGGCGGTGGAGCAACTCTCCGCCAGCGTCGAGAGTGTCGCCGAGCTGGGCCAGCAGGTACGGGAAGACGCCCACCACAGCCTGGAGCAGACCGAGCGGGCCAACGAGGGTATTTCCAGCATGGCGGGGCAAATCTTCACCGTGGAGAACCTGGTGCAGACCATGGCCGGCGCCGTGCAGGAATTCGTGGCGAAAGCGGCGAAGATCAGCCGCATGACCCGCCAGGTCAAGGAAATCGCCGACCAGACCAATCTGCTGGCCCTGAACGCGGCCATCGAGGCGGCGCGGGCGGGCGAGCAGGGGAGAGGTTTTGCCGTGGTGGCGGACGAAGTGAGGAAGCTTGCCGAGAAATCGGCCCTCGCCGCCCACGAAATCGATCAGGTCACCCACACCATCGAGGCCGACAGCCAGGCCGTGGACAAGACCGTCAAGGAAGGGCTGTCGGAACTTTCGGCCATGCAGGAGGCCATGGAAACCTTCGCGGAACTGATGGCGGCATCGGGCCATGCGGTGCGCCAGGCCGCCGGCCGCATGGACGAGGTGGGGGGTGCCACCCAGGAACAGGCACGGGCCATCCAGGATATCTCCAACCAGATCGCCCGCATTGCCGAAAACGGCGACCGCACCGTGGCCACCATGCAGGAAGCCTGCGCCCTCGCCCAGCGCCTGGGGGAGGCGGCGGAACACCTGGGCCGCAGCGTGCAGCGCTTCCGGGGGTAAGCCTCCCGCAAGGGGAAGGGCAAGGTTTTGCTTCCCCTTTTTCTTTCACCACGGAAGAAGCAGGGGGCAAAGGCTGGGAAGACCACGGGAGAGACGGCGTGCTGCGCCCCCTGCCCGCTCATCCCCGATTACTGATCCCTGCTCCCTGATTTCCTGCCCCTCTTGCGGCCGGCGCCGGCGAATTCCTGACGGATGAGGGAGAGTTCGTAGAGCTGGGCCGCCACCCGCCAGTTGATGCTGCCCTCCGGCAGGTTGCCCTCTTCGTCGGGCAGCCCGGCGGGCACGCCGGTGAGGATTTCCATCGCCTCGTCCACCGTCTCCACCGCGTAGATGTGGAATCGACCCGCGGCGCAGGCCTCCCGCACCCGCCGCGCGAGCATCAGATGCTTGACGTTGGCAGCAGGGATCAGCACCCCCTGCTCCCCGGTAAGACCACGCGCGGCGCAGATGTCGAAGAATCCCTCGATTTTCTCGTTCACCGCACCGATGGCCTGCACCTGGCCGAACTGGTTGACCGAACCCGTCACCGCGAGCCCCTGGCGGATGGGCACCTGGGCGAGATCGGAAAGCAGGGCGCAAAGCTCGGCTAGCGAAGCGGAATCGCCCTCGACGAAACCATAGGACTGTTCGAAGGCGAGACTCGCGGTCAGCGAAAGCGGCCGGTTGCGGGCGTAACGGGCGGCGAGGAAGGAGGCGAGGATCATCACGCCCTTGGAATGGATGGCGCCCGACAGTTCCACCTCGCGCTCGATGTTGATGACGTCCCCATCGCCGATCCGGGTGGTGGCGGTGATGCGGGTGGGGTGGGCGAAGCGGGCTTCGCCCAGCTCCACCACCGACAGCCCGTTGATGCTGCCCACCGTGGCGCCCTCGGTGTCGATGAGGAGGGTGCCCCGCAGGATTTCTTCCTGCAGGCGGCGCTTGAGGCGGTCGCTGCGCGCCTCCATGGCGGCGATGGCCTCTTCCACATGGACTGCCTCCACCCGTTCCGCCTGCACCGCGCGCGCCGCGTAATCGGCCTGCCGCAGCAGGTCGGCCACACTGCGCATGTGGGCGGTGAGTTTTTCCGCATCCTCCGCCAGCCGCGAGGCATGCTCCACCACCCGCGCCACCGCCTCGCGGTGAAAGGGCAGCAGGCCCTCGCGGCGCACGAGGGTGGCGATGAGCCGGGCGTAGAGCGCCGATTGGCGATCGTCCCGGGGCAGGGTGTCCTCGAAATCGGCCGCCACCTTGAAAAGTTCCGCAAACTCCGGGTCCAGTTCCTGCAGCAGGTAATAGAGGAAGCGGTCCCCCAGCAGCACCACCTTCACCTCGAGGGGGATCGCCTCCGGCTCCAGGGAGACGGTGGGCACCAGGCTCAGAATCTGGCCCACCGATTCGATGCGCAGGGATTTGGCATACAGCGCCCGCTTCAGCGCCTCCCAGGCGAAGGGCTGGGCAAGCAGGCGGTGGGCCTCGAGCAGCAGATAGCCCCCGTTGGCCCGATGCAGGGCGCCCGGTTTGATGAGGGTGAAGTCGGTGATGAGGGCCCCCATCTGCGCCAGGTGCTCCACGCGCCCGATGAGATTGTTGTAGGTGGGATGATCCTCGGTGACGATGGGCGCACCGCTGGCATCGCCATGATCCACGAGGAGGTTCACCTGGTAGCGGTTGAAGGGGCCAATGCCACCCTCGCCACCCGGCGCGGCCTCGCCCGCCTTGAGAAAGAGGTCGGTATTCTGCAGCACGTCGTCACGCACGGCCTGCAGATAGGCGAGCACATCCGGCAGGTCCTGGTAGGCGTCGAAGAGCTCGTCCATGATCTGCCCCACCGCCAGCATGGCCGTCTGCTCATTGAGCCGCCGCAGGGCCTCGCGCATTTCGCGCCGCCATTTCGGGATGGCGCGCAGGATTTCCTCCAGCCGGGCCTGGTAGCCCGCCACCTGGGCGTCGATGTGTCGTTTTTCGTCATCCGGCAGCTTCTCGTATTCCTCCGGGGAGAGCACCTTGCCTTCCCGGATGGGGGCGAAGACGAAACCATCGGGCATGCGCAGCAGCGCAATGCCATGGGCTGCCGCCTCGTCCCCCAGCTCCCGCAGCGCCTTTTCCTGACGCTCGCCGTATTCGGCGTGGATGGCCTCCACCCGCGTCCGGTACTGATCCGCCTCGAAGGCACCCGGAATGGCCACCCGCAGCTCCTCGACGAGGCGCACCATGTCGCCACGCAGTCGCGCGCCGCGGCCGGCGGGAAGCCGCAGGGCACGCGGCCGGTGGGGGGCGGCGAAGTTGTGCACATAACACCAGTCATCGGGCACCGGCTCCTGCGCCGCCCGCTTGCGCAGAAGCTGCTCCACCAGGGAGCGTTTGCCGGTTCCCGCCGGGCCGAGGGCATAGAGGTTGTAGCCATCGTGGCGCATGCCGGCGGCGAAGCGGATGGCGGCCTCGGCGCGGTCCTGGCCGATGAATTGGTCGAGGTCGGGGACCTCCTCCGTCGTCTCGAAGGGAAAACAGGCGGGATCACAGGGGCGGAACAAACGCTCCGCAGGCAGGGGCGCAAGGCTCATGGGTTTCGTTCTTTTTCCGTTGCAAGCCGCCAGGCGACGGTCTCGCCGGCGCGAAGGGGCACCAGAGTGGTCTCACCGAAGGGAAGCTCCGCGGGCACTGTCCACGGCTCCCGCACCAGGGTGATGGTGTCCTGGTTGCGGGGCAGACCGTAGAAATCGGCCCCGTGGAAGCTGGCGAAGGCCTGCAGACGGTCTAAAGCCCCCATCGCCTCGAACACTTCCGCATAAAGCTCGAGGGCGGCGTGGGCGGTGTAGATGCCGGCGCAGCCGCAGGCGCTTTCCTTTGCGGGGCGGGCATGCGGCGCGCTGTCGGTGCCGAGAAAGAATTTCGGGTTGCCGCTGGTGGCGGCCTGCAGCAACGCGGCCCGGTGGGTCTCTCGCTTCAGCACCGGCAGGCAGTACATGTGGGGACGGATGCCGCCGGTGAACATCGCATTGCGGTTGTAGAGCAGATGATGCACGGTGATGGTGGCCGCCACCTGGGGCGGTGCACTTTCCACGAACTCAACCGCCTCGCGGGTGGTGATGTGCTCCAGCACGAGGCGCAGACGCGGGAAGCGCTTAAGCAGGGGGACAAGCACGCGATCGATGAAGACCGCCTCGCGGTCGAAGACATCCACCGCGGGGTCGGTGACCTCTCCGTGCACCAAAAGCGGCATGCCCCATTCCTCCATCGCCGCCAACACCCCATCACAGCGCCGGATGTCGGTCACGCCCGCATCGGAATGGGTGGTCGCGCCTGCCGGGTAGTATTTCACCCCGTGGACGAAACCCGAGTTTCGCGCACGGCGGATTTCCTCCGCGGGCGTGTTGTCGGTGAGGTAGAGGGTCATCAGGGGCGTGAAGGAAAGCCCCGGCGGCAGGGCCGCGAGGATACGCTCCCGATAGGCGCGCGCCTGTTCGGTGGTGGTCACCGGCGGCTTCAGATTGGGCATGACGATGGCGCGGGCGAAGCGCCGCGCGGTGTCCGGCAAGACGGCGGCCATCATGGCGCCATCGCGCAGATGCAGATGCCAGTCGTCGGGACGGATGAGGGTGAGCTGCATGGGAAGAAAAAGGGAAATGAGGCCGGCAGTATAGCCCATGCGCCTGCCCCCTGCGGCAGGCTTCGCTGTTCTTCGCGTTTTATCCCGGCTTCCGTTTTTGCCCTTGGCAGGACCGGCCATTGCGGCTATATTCGTTTTTGCGGATATTCTTATCCTGAAAGGAGGCTTCCATGCCGCGCCTGCCTGGCTCGTTCATTTTGCTCTTCCTTGCCGTCTTTTCCGCGCCTCCCCTCTGGGCGGCGGATGGCGCCGAGCTCTATTCCCGTCATTGCGCCGCCTGCCATGGCGAGGATGGCCGGGGCGGCATCGGTGTCCCCCTGGCCCTGCCTTCCTTCCAGGCCACGGTGGACGACGAATATCTGCGCCGCACCATCCGGCTGGGCCGGCCGGGGCGGGTCATGCCGGCCTTCACCCAGCTTTCCGATGCCGAGGTGGACGCCATCGTGGCCCATCTACGTCGTTTCCACCGGGGCAAAAAACCCGTCTTCGACCGCAAACCCATCCGCGGCAACGCGACGCGGGGGGAACAGTTGTTCGCCCGTTACTGTGCCGGCTGCCATGGGCCCCGCGGCGAGGGCAGCCACGGCACCGGCGTCACCTTCTCCCGGCCCCGGGATCTACCCATCATGCCGCCCGCCCTCAACAACCCGGGCTATCTCGCCGCTGCCTCGGACGCCATGATCCGCGCCACCCTGGTCAGGGGCCGCGAAGGCACCCCCATGGTGGCCTTCAAATCGCGGGGGCTTTCCGACCGCGATCTCAATGACATCGTCGCCTTCGTGCGCAGCCTGGAAAAACATCCGCCGGCCACCCCGGTGCTGGAGACCGACCAGCCCATCCTGGTGGTGGATTCCCCCTACGATCTCGCCACCACGGTGGAAAACGTCAAGCGTGCCGCCACCTCCAACAACTTCGTCTTCATCCGGGAACAAACTCTGGATTCGGGCATCGCCGCCGAAGGTCAGGAGAATCCGCGGCAGCACATCGTCTATTTCTGCAACTTCGGCATGCTGAACCAGGCCCTGGCGATCGATCCCCGGGTCGGCCTTTTCCTCCCCTGCCGCATCACGGTGGTGGAGCAGAATGGCAAGGTGCGCATGATGAGCATCAATCCCAAGCGTCTATCGAAAATCTTCAACAACAGCGAGCTCAACGAAATGTGTGATCAGATGTCCCGACTCTACCGCACCATCATGGAGGAGGCCGCGTTATGAAACGCCTGGGTGCCTGCCTCATCCTGCTTTTTTTCGCCTGCGCTGCATGGGCCGACCAGCTTTTGCTCGTCCGCTCGGCACAGAATTTCGAAGAGGCCATGTCCACCCTGCAGGCGGCCATCGCCGCCCGCGGCTACAAAGTGGCCAAGGTGCAACGGGTGGACGTGGGGCTGGAAGCGAAGGGCTACAAGACCGACCGCTACCGCGTGGTCTTTTTCGGGCGCCCCGGCGAGGTGGAAAAACTCGCCGCGGAACACCCCGAGCTCATCCCCTACCTGCCCCTCAACGTGGCCATCTTTGCCGAGGAGGGCCAGACCCTGCTCACCACCGCCCGCCCCACCGTGCTCAAGGAATTCTTCCCCCAGCCGGAGCTGGCACCCATCTTCGAGCGCTGGGAAAAGGACCTGGGGGAAATCTTCGACGAAGTGCGCACGACGCGATAGGGCAGGGATCAGGGATCAGAAAAAACTGCGCGTTCCTCTGCATACGCTGTGATTTCCCCCTTTCAGTCCCCGCGCTGCTTCAGCGCGAGCTCATAGAGCCTCCTCCGTTTGTGGCCGGTGATGGCGGCGGCAAGCCGTGCGGCCTGGCTTGCGGGCAATTCCGCAAGGAGGATGTTGAGCACCCGCTGCGCTTCGGCCTCCTCCGCCGCCTCTTCTTCCGCGCCGGAGACGATGAGCACGAATTCGCCGCGGCTGCGGTGGGGGTCGGCGGCAAGCCACCGGGCGGCCTCGCTCAAGGGGCCCGCGTGGATTTCCTCGAAGCGCTTGGTGAGCTCGCGGGCGATGACCACACTGCGCCCCTCACCGAGAATGGCGGCGAGATCCTCGACCGTGTCGCGGATGCGATGGGGTGACTCGTAGAAGGCCAGGGCATAGGGCAGGTGCTTCAGGCTTTCCAGCACGGCCCGCCGTTCCGCCGCTTTTGCCGGCAGGAAGCCGTAGAAGAGCACCTGGGGCTGATTGAGCCCCGCCACCGACAGCGCCGCCGTCAGGGCGCTGGGGCCGGGGATGGGCACCACGCGGAAGCCGGCGGCGCGCACCCGTCTCACCACCCGCGCCCCGGGATCGCTCACGCCGGGGGTGCCGGCATCGGTGACGAGGGCCACGGATTCCCCCCGCGCCAATGCGGCAAGGATTTTTTCCGCGCCGGCCTCCTCGTTGTGTTCATGCACCGCGACAAGCGGTTTGGAGATGCCCAGATGGGCGAGGAGCTGGCCCGCCACCCGCGTGTCCTCCGCGGCCACCCGCTCCACCCTGGCTAGCACCTCGATGGCGCGCCGGGTGATGTCCTTCAGGTTACCGATGGGGGTGGCGACGACATATAATGCCCCGCATCCCCCGGCTGCTTCGCCCCCATGCGCCTCTTCCATGTCCTGCTGCTCCTCTGTCTTGCCTTGGTCCGCGGCGAAGCCGCGCGCGCCGCAGACGACAGCCTAGCAGAGAAGGGGCAGCCGCCCCACATCGCTCTTCTGCTGCCCCTCAACGAGCCGGCGCTCAAGGCGCCCGCCCAGGCGGTGCGCGATGGCTTCCTCGCCGCAGCCAAGGGGGAAGGCATCCCGGTGCGCATCGAGGCCACGGGGGCGGAGGTGGCACAGATCCTCACCGCCTACGAGGCGGCGGTGGCGAATGGCGCGCGGGTGGTGGTGGGGCCGCTCACCCGCAACGCTGTCACCGCGCTGGCAAAAAGCGGCCGGGTGCCTGTACCCACCCTCACCCTGAGCCTACCGGAACGGGAGCTGTTGCTTCCGCCCAATCTGGTGGGTTTCGGCCTTTCCGCCGAGGAGGAAGCCCGCCAGGTGGCAACGCTCGCCTTTGCCGATGGGCACCGCCACGCCCTGGTCGTCGTCGCCGACACCGCCCTTGCGCGGCGCATGCAGTCGGCCTTCGCCGAGCAATGGCTGGCGCTGGGGGGACGGCTTGCCGCCAGCGTGCGTTTCACGCCGGGACGGGAGGCCGCCGTCAAAGGGGTGGCCGCCGGCGGGGCGGACATGGTCTTCCTCGCCGCCGGTGCAGGCGAAGCACGCGCCGTCCGCCCCTATCTCGCCGCCACCCTACCCGTCTATGCCACCTCCCAGGCCTTTGGCGGCCGGCTGAGCGACCCCCGCAACGTGGACCTCGCCGGCGTGCGTTTCGTGGACATCCCCTGGCTGCTGGAGCCGGATCATCCGGCGGTGATGCTTCTTCCCCGGCCGCAGTCGCTGCCGGTGGAGCTGGAACGCCTCTATGCCCTGGGCATTGATGCGGCACGTCTGGCCGCGATCTTCTGGCGGCAGGGGGTGGGCGAAGTCGAGCTCGATGGCGTCACCGGCCGACTCACCCTGGGTGCGGAGGGAATCGTCAGCCGGCGCGCGGTGGCCGCCGAATTCGTGCAGGATACCGTGGTGGTGGTGGAACCCGCGCCCGGAGCGCGCCCATGAGCCGGCAAAAAGGGGAGGCCGCGGAACAGGTGGCCCTCGCCCATCTCGTGGCGCAGGGGCTCACTCCCGTCGCCACCCATTACCGCTGCCGCTTCGGTGAGATCGACCTCATCCTGCGCGATGGCGAGACCCTGGTGTTCGTGGAAGTCCGCCAGCGCACAAGCCATCGTTTCGGCGGCGCCGCAGCGAGCATTACCGCCGACAAACAGCGGCGCATCATCGCCACCGCCCGCCACTTCCTCGCCCGGCAGAACCCCCTTCCGCCCTGCCGCTTCGACGTGGTGCTGCTTGGCACCGGCAACCCGCCCACGCTAGAATGGCTGCGCAATGCCTTCAGCGCCGACTGATTCCGGCCCGCCCTTCCCCGTCATGGATCTCGCCAGCCGCATCCATCAGCAGTTCACGGACAGCGCCCATCTCAAGCTGCAGGCCATGGAGCTGCTCGCCGAGCCCATCGCCCAGGCGGCGGAGCGCATGGTGGCCTGCCTGATGAAAGACGGCAAGATCATGGCCTGTGGCAATGGCGGCTCGGCAGCCGACGCCCAGCATTTCTCCTCCGAGCTCCTCAACCGTTTCGAGCGGGAACGTCCGGGGCTGGCGGCACTCGCGCTCACCACCGATACCTCGACGCTCACCTCCATTGCCAACGATTACGCCTACGAGCAGGTTTTCTCCAAGCAGGTGCGCGCGCTGGGACAGCCCGGCGATCTGCTGCTGGCCATTTCCACCAGCGGCAATTCCCGCAACGTGGTGGAGGCGGTGCACGCCGCCCATGAGCGGGAGATGGGCGTCATCGCCCTCACCGGCAGGGGTGGCGGCCAGCTCGCCGAAATTCTGAACGCCGAGGATGTGCACATCTGCGTGCCGTCCACCGTCACCGCCCGCATCCAGGAGGTGCACCTGCTCACCCTGCATTGTCTTTGCGATGCCATCGATTATCTGCTTCTGGGAGCCGAATGATGCGCCCGTCCCTGCCTTTTGCCCTGCTCGTTGTCCTCCCCTTTTTCCTGTCCGGCTGCTTCCCCGTGGTGGCCACCGGCGTGGGCGCCGGGGTGCTGATGGCGGATGACCGCCGCACCTCCGGTATCTACATCGAGGACCAGAACATCGAGCTCAAGGTGGCCAACCGCATCGCCGAACGTTTCGGCAGCAACACCCACGTCAATGTCACCAGCTTCAACCTCGCCGTGCTCCTCACCGGTGAGGTGCCAGACGAGGCCACCCGCGCCGCCGTGGCGGAGATCGCCAAGGGCGTACCCAATGTGCGCCAGGTCTTCAACGAAACCGTGATTGGGCAACCCAGCTCGTTCCCCGAGCGCAGCCATGACACCTACCTCACCACCCGGGTGAAAGCGCGCATGGTGGACGCACGCAAATTCAATGCCAATCACGTGAAGGTGGTGACGGAGGCCGGGGTGGTCTATCTCATGGGTCTCGTCAAGCGCGCCGAGGCCGAGGCCGCCACCGACATCGCCGCCACCACGCCGGGCGTAAAAAGGGTGGTGCGCCTCTTCGAATACCTGGATTGATGCGCGACTATCCGCCACCCGCCTTTGAGCAGAAGATCTGCCCGCCGCAGGAACTCCACACACGGGTGGCGCGCCTGCCCCGCCCCCTGGTCTTCACCAACGGCTGCTTCGACATCCTGCATCGGGGCCATGTCACCTATCTCGCCCAAGCCCGCGCCCTGGGTGCAAGCCTCCTCGTGGCCGTCAACAGCGATCAATCGGTGCGGCGGCAGGGCAAGGGGGAAGACCGCCCCATCAACCCCGAAGCCGACCGCGCCGCCGTGCTCGCCGCCCTGGAGAGTGTGTCCCTGGTGACGCTCTTCGATGCCGACACGCCCCTCGAGCTCATCCTCGCCGTCCGCCCGGAGGTGCTGGTCAAAGGCGGCGACTGGCCCGTGGAGCGCATCGTCGGCGCCACTGAAGTGCTCGCCTGGGGTGGCCAGGTGCACAGCATCCCTTTCCTCCATCCCCAATCCACCACCCACCTCATCGCGCGCATCCGCGGCAGGAGCTAAAGTCCACGGTTGTCAGAAAAATGACAGCCGGCTATAGTTGACATCATCGAATGGTCAATCGCGCAAGAAAGACGCGACGGGCCCCTCGGCCCATTGAGTCCACGCGGAGGATGGCATGAATGCCTGGGGATGGCACCCACCGGCCGGGCCCGTGTTCGGGGTCGGCGGCGAGGTCCTAGAGTGTCCGGAAAGCCTGCGGCTTCTGGTCGCCACCGACAGCGACGAGATCGCGCGCAGCCTGCAACATCTGCTCGCGGTGCGGGGCCATGATCTCGTCATCACCGGGAGCAGCGCAGAGGCCATCGCCGCCCTGCAAAAATCCCGCCCCGACGTCGTCCTCATCGATGAGGCGGTCTGCCCCGCCGAAAAACCTGAGCTTCCCCGCCGCCTGCGGGAAAGCCTGCGCGCAAGCCGCTGGGTGCCCGCGCTGCTCATGGCCACCACCCCACCGGAGCCCGCCCACTGTGTGGAATGGGGCATCGACGATTGGCTGGCCAAACCCATCGAGCCGCGGCAGCTTCTTGCCCGCATGAATCTTCTGGGGGTGGGCCTTGCCCTGCAGCGGCGCCTGCTGGAAGTGCACCGCTTCCAGACCCTCTTCGACCACGTGCTGGAAGGCATCATCGCCACCGACACCCAGGGCATCGTCGAAAGCTTCAACCCCGCCGCAGAGAGAATTTTCGGCTACCGTGCGGATGAAGTGGTGGGGCGCAACGTGTCCATGCTGATGCCCCTCCCGGATGCGCACCGCCACGACGCCTACATGGGCCGCTACCAGGCCACTGGGGAGCCGACGGTGATGGGCCGCGGCCGCGACATCTACGGCAAGCGCAAGGATGGCACCCTGGTGCCCCTCTTCATCTCCCTCACCGAGATGGAATGGCTGGGGCGCAAGCACTTCGTCGCCGTGGTGGAGGACATTTCCGAACGCAAGCGGCAGGAACACCTCCTTGCCCGCACGGTGAAGGAACTCGAGGCCTACCAGAAGCGGGTGGAAGAGGCGCATGAGACCACCCGGGCGCTCGTCGATTGCATGATCAAGCGGGGTCGGCCGGATGATCCCCTCCTGGAGTGGAAACTCCAGCCGGCGGAAGCCTTCAGCGGCGATGTGGTGCTGAGTGCACGCAGCCCGGATGAGCGGCTTTTCGTCTTCGTCGCCGATGCCATGGGCCATGGACTTGCCGCCGCGGTGAGCCTGCTGCCGGTGGTGGATATCTTCTACGCCATGGTGAACAAAGCCTTTCCCCCGGCAAAGATCGTCACGGAAATGAATGCCCGCCTGGGCACCGCCCTGCCCCGGGGCCGTTTCGTCGCTGCGGCCCTGTTCGCCGTGGACCCGGTAAGGCGTACCCTGGAAGTCTGGAATGGCGGCATGCCAAGCCCCCTCATCCTCGCCGCCGATGGTGCAAGCCACATCCTGCACAGCCGGCACGTGGCCCTGGGCATTCTCGAGCCGGAGCAGTTCGACGCCACCACGGAAATTTTCACCTGGCAGCCGGAAAGCTTCCTCATCGCCTATTCCGATGGGCTCCTGGAGGCCACCGGGGTGAGCGGCGAGGCTTTCGGCTTTCAGCGCCTGCGTGAGGCGGCGCAAGCCGCCCGCGGCCAAAGTCCTTTCCCCGCCATCCTCGCGGCCCTGGAAAAGCACCTGGCGGGGCACACCCCCCACGATGACATTTCCCTTGCCGTGATCCACCTGCCCTGAAGCGCGGCGTTTCCCTGTGGCGCAAGGGGCAAGGGCGTGGGTATGATCACTATTCTTCAGCCACCCGCACCAGGTCCACCGTGCTCGACCCCGATTGCCACTCCAGTCTGCTGCGCCTGTTGGGCGCGGACCGCTTCCTCGTCAGTGCCGCGGATTGTCTGGCCTACGGCTACGACAACAGCCGCAGGCTCACTGCGCCCGATGCCGTGGCCTTCCCTTTGAGCACGGCGGAGGTGCAGGCCATTCTGGAAATCTGCAACCGTTACCAGGTGCCGGTCACCCCGCGGGGACGGGGCACGGGCACCGCCGGCGGCAGCGTGCCGGAGCGGGGCGGCCTGGTGCTCTCCCTGGAGCGCATGCGCCGCATTCTTTCCATCGATCCCGCCAATCGCCTCATGGTGGTGGAACCCGGCGTGCTCAACCAGGAAGTGCAGGAGGCGGCCCGGCCACACGGCTTCTTCTGGCCCCCCGATCCCTCCAGCGCCGCTTATTGCTCCGTGGGGGGCAACCTGGCCACCTGCGCCGGCGGCCCCCACGCGGTGAAATACGGCGTCACCCGCGATCATGTGCTGGCCCTCACCGCCGTCACCGGCAAGGGGGAGATCATCCATACCGGAACCTACACCACCAAGGGCGTGGTGGGCTATGACCTCACGCGTCTTTTGATCGGCTCCGAGGGAACCCTCGCCGTCATCACCGAGGCGGTGCTCAAGCTCACCCCACTGCCGGAAGCGGCCGCGGGCGTGACGGCCCACTACCGGGACCTCGTCGCCTGCACCCATGCCATCACGCGCATCATGGCGCAGCCCCGCCTGCCCGCGGCTTTGGAGTTTCTCGATGCCGGTGCCCTGGATCTCATCCGCGCCCATTATCCAGGCCTGGTGCCGGAGGAAAGCCGCGCCATGCTCATGATCGAGGTGGATGGCAGTGCCAGCGAAATCGCAACCAGCCAGGCGGCGATCCTTGCCGCCTGCGCCGACCCTGCCCTGATCAAGGCCGAACCCTTGCCCGACACGGGCACCCTGTGGGCGGCACGCAAGGCGCTCTCCCCCCTGCTGCGGGACATCGCGCCGAAGAAGATCAACGAGGACGTGGCGGTGCCCGTTTCCCATTTGCCGGAGTTCCTCGCCGGGGTGGCCGAACTGGCCAGGGAATACCGCGTGGCCAATGTGAATTTCGGTCACGCCGGCAATGGCAACATCCATGTAAATCTCCTCGTGCATCCGGAGGACGAGGAGGAGATGCAGCGGGCGCAGGCGTGCCTTACCCGCATTTTCGATCTGGTGATCCGGCTGCGCGGCACCCTCTCCGGCGAGCATGGAGTGGGGCGGGAAAAGCGCCCCTTCGTGGGACGGGAGATCGACCCGGTGACCCTGCGCCTGATGCAGGAAGTCAAGGGGGTTTTCGACCCCAACGGCATCCTCAACCCGGGCAAGCTCTTCCCCACGGAAGAAGAGCTCAAGACGTGGGGCAGGGCACCGGCTTGAGGGCCGACTCGCCGTATTCGGCGGCAAGCTGTTGCAGGCGGTCCATGAGGGCTTCACTCACCTCCGTTACCAGCAGGCCCCGGGGCACCGGGCGTTCCGCCACCCGCGCGGATTTGACGCCCCTTTCCTGCAGCCGTTTCAACGCCGCCTCCGCCTCCTCCCGCGTGGCGAAGCTGCCCAAAGAAAGGGCAAAGAGGCCAGGGCCCTCCTCCACCACGGTTGCCTCACCCACGCCCAGCGCCTTGAGCTCGCCCAGCTTCTGCTCGGCCTCGGCGCGGTTTTTCAGGGACGGGATGTTTAGCCAGTATTCCGGCTCCTCGATCACCGTCGTGCGGCTGCCCAACCCAAGTTCCGTGAGCGCCGCCCGGGCGCGCGGCACATCCGCGGGGGCAAGGCCCCGCCACGCCACACATTGGGGGGCCGCCTTCGCCGCGGCAGGCGCTGCGGCGACGATGCGGACGGCCTCGGGGCGCAGGGGCGGATGGGCCTCCCCGCCAGAGGCGTGAGGCTGCAAAAGGAAATAGGCCAGCGCCGCCGCGTTGGCCAGAAGCAGAATGAAAAACACGACCCTCACGTCAAACCCTCCGCACGGGCAATGGCCAGCAAACCCTCCAGCACCAGATGGGGCACATGGCGCACGGGGGGTCGCAGCAGGGGCAGAAGGGGTGGGGCACCGCCGCCGGTAAGCCAGACTTCCACTTCGCCCGCCTGCTGCGCCAGGGTCTCCGCCATGCGGTCCACCGTGCCCGCAATGGCGAGCAGAGCGCCGGTCATGATGGCATTGGCCGTCTCCCGCGGAAACATCTCGTACTCCCCCGGCTCACCCGCAAGCTGCACCGTGTTGGCGGCAAGACTCGTGTGAATGAGCGCCGGGCCGGGCAGGATGACGCCGCCCTCGAACACGCCCGCGGCAGTAAGGGCATCCACCGTCACTGCCGTGCCCACATCCACCACCAGTTTCGCCCGCCCCGCCTTTTGGGCGGCCACCAGGGCACACCAGCGGTCGGCACCCAACTGGTCCGGCCGCCGGTAACGGTTGACGATGCCATAGCCTTGGGCGGCCGGGCGCACCCACAGCACGCGACAGCGCCAGCCCGCCAAAAGCCTTTCCATGGGCGCGCGGAAGCGCTCGCCGGCCACATTGGCGATCACCACCGCCCGGGGCATGGGCTGGGCCACGGTTTCTTCCACCCAACTGCCAAAAGCGGCGAGGGGCACGCGCTCCACCTCCCGCCACGCCCCGTCGTACCAGCCCAGCTTGACGAAGCTGTTTCCCGCATCGACAGCAAGGAGCATGAATTTCCCCTCAGGCCGGAGCGAATTTCGCCGGCCGCAGGCTGATTTCGCCGCTGCCGAAGCGTTCCACGCCGCGCATGGTTTGCACGAGGAGCGCCCCCTCCTCCCCCACGCCCGCCACCACCCCCTGCACCACCTGGCCGGAGGGGAGGGAAAGGGCGACATGGCGGCCGTGGTAGGCGTGGACGGCTTCCCATTCGGCCCGCAAGGGGGCAAACCCCTGCGCCTCGAACAGGGACAGCACCTCATCGAGATGGCGAAGCACGGTGGCCAGCGCCTCGTTGCGGGAAGGGGCCTCACCCAGCACGGTGGCCAGATCCGTCACCGCCTGGTCGATGCGCGCGCGCGCTTCCCCGAGCCACACATTGATGCCCACACCGATGATGGCGGCGGCCGGCCCCAGGGCATCGCCCTGCAACTCCACCAGGATGCCCCCCATCTTGCGGTGCCGGTGCAGAAGATCGTTGGGCCATTTCAGGGCCGCCTCCCGCACCCCCAGCGCCACCATCGCGCGATAAAGCGCCAGCCCCACGGCGAGGCTCAAACCGGAAAGTTGGGCAACCCCCTGCTGGAAGCGCCACAACACGGAGAAGGTGAGGCTGCCCCCCAGCACGCTCTCCCAGCGGCGTCCCCGCCGGCCTCTCCCCGCCGTCTGCAATTCCGCCACCAGACAGCTCCGGTGCGGCGCCCCTTCCGCGGCCCAGCGCATGAGCGTCGTGTTGGTCGAGTCCGTCACCTCCAGCACGTGGAGGAGGAAGCGATCGCCCAGCTGCGCCGCAAGCCGCGGCGCATCAAGCCAATCCAGGGGTCGCGCCAGCCGGTAGCCGCGGCCCGGCAGTCGGTAAATCCCAATGCCCTGGCGTGATAACTGTGCCACCACGTTGCAGATGGTGGCGCGGGAGACCCCGAGTTCCGCCGCCAGCACCTCGCCCGAGCGGAATTCGCTGGGGGACAGGCGTCGCAACAGGGAAAAAGCCAGAGGCGTCATGGGCCGGGGGTGAACGAAGGGAAGGCCGGCTGGATGGTAGCACAGCACCTGGCGGGTGTACCTCGTGCAAAAGACAAAGCCCTCTTTTCGAGGGCTTTGTGGGGTGGGGGTGCCTGGCGGTGACCTACTTTCGCGGAGGGGATCTCCACTATCATCGGCGCGAGCCCGTTTCACGGTCCTGTTCGGGATGGGAAGGGGTGGGTCCAGGCTGCTATGGCCGCCAGGCGGAAACTTGGTCAGGGATGATGTCCCTGAAGGGGAAGGAGTCGGTGGGGTTGAGGGATGGACAGACGGGGAACTGACACGCCTTGACTGTTCCCTGTCTTCTGTTCCCTGAATGCAAGCCATTTGGGGTGATAGGGTCAAGCCTCACGGGCAATTAGTACTGGTTAGCTTAACGCATTGCTGCGCTTCCACACCCAGCCTATCAACGTCGTGGTCTTCGACGACCCTTCAGGGGGGTCTGGCTTTATGCCCCCTGGCTCTTGGGCGGTCATGAGGAGGCTTTGCCTTGCGCGGTTTTCGCTGCGGCAAGCCTGTCATCACCGACAAGAGGCATAAAGCCAGCCCCCAGGGAGATCTCATCTTCGGGCGAGTTTCCCGCTTAGATGCTTTCAGCGGTTATCTCTTCCGCACTTAGCTACCCGGCGATACCACTGGCGTGATAACCGGTACACCAGAGGTGCGTCCACTCCGGT
This sequence comes from Burkholderiales bacterium, assembly GCA_023511995.1. Lineage (NCBI taxonomy): Bacteria > Pseudomonadati > Pseudomonadota > Betaproteobacteria > Burkholderiales > Burkholderiales bacterium. The sequence continues at coordinate 114 of JAIMAL010000001.1, read as the reverse complement.
CCTCTCGTACTAGGAGCAGCCCCCGTCAAATCTCCAACGCCCACGGCAGATAGGGACCAAACTGTCTCACGACGTTTTAAACCCAGCTCACGTACCTCTTTAAATGGCGAACAG